>JAYTOQ010000701.1:0-4134 GCA_043747665.1 Polyangiaceae bacterium
CTGCTCACATGGGCGCGGTCGACGAGGGCGCTCCGCCGCGAGAGCTCGTCATCGATGCCACCCCGGCGCCGGGCGACAGCAGCGACGGCGCAGGCTCCACGATGGCGCCGTTCGCGTTGACGGCGATCGTCGCAGGGCTCCTCGCCAAGTACGTCTCTCCGGCCGCCGCGCTCTTGCCGATGGCGGCGGTCATCGTGCTGGTCGTCGTCTCGAAGAGATCGAGCGAGGGTCGCTTCGTGCTGCGCGTCGCCGACGGCGCCGTCGAGGTCACGCGCGAGCGAAGACGGGGCGCAGCGGTTCGCATCGCGCTCACGGATCTCGTGGATGTCACGCTCGAGCGGAAGAGCCACGCGAGCGGACGTGGCGCCTCCGCCACCGAGCGCGTGCGACTCGCCTTCGAGCGACGCGCCCCGGCGAATACGATCTTCGTGCCCGAGGACCGCGTCACGCCGATCGAGGCGCAAGAGTGGTACGCGAAGGTTCGCGTGTTCCTGCGCAAGCACGGCTGGGTCCCCGAGAACGAGCGCGCAAGCTAGGCACGTCTGGCCAACGGCGCGGAGATGACGCCGCTCTTCATCTCTGGCTCGTGCTGATGAAGGCGCATCGCGCGATGGGGCGCTCATGCAGCGCGGAGCATCGAGCCGTCGGGGCTCGGATTGTCCGACTTCGCGGTGCTCGAGATGCTCTTCAGCGTGGGGCCGCAGAAGGTCAACGACATCGGGGCTGAGGGCGGCAAGTGCTACAGTCTGCGGATGATCGATCCCCTGCAGTCCGGCTCCGGGCAACCTCATGGGCCCGAGAGCTGCCGCATCTGCGGCGGTGACGGTCGCATCGACAACTCCTTTGGCAACGTCGCGAAGTGCCCGAGCTGTCATGGCAGCGGCAAGCGCGCCCAGGACACCGGCTTTCACGACGTGACGAAGACGAAGCCTTCGCACCACCTGCCGAGCAACCGCGCCGGCGTCGTCGAAAAGCAGACGTGGCCCAGCACGCCCACCGGCGCTCAGCTCGCCACCGAGATCCGCGACGCCGCCAGTCTCAACGCGGATACCAAGGCGCGGCTCACGCGCGAGATCATCGAGCACGAGGGGACGCACGGCCTCTGCACGAAGACGTTCCTCAAGAAGATGCGCAAGCAGCTCCCCGCCGCGAAGTAGCGTTTCACAGCAAATTCATCGCGCGCTCACCTCGAAGCGCAGCCGTGCTGAGACGCTCGGTGTGATGAAGATCGATAGGCGTGGGTTCCTCGGTATGTCGCTGGCGTGCGCGCCTGCGCTCGGTGGTTGCGTGAACGGCGCAGCGAGCGCCCGCGCGCGCTCGCCGCTTTCCATCGGGCGCCTCGGCGGCGAGATCCAGCACCTCGTCGTGCTCATGATGGAGAACCGCTCCTATGACCAGATGCTGGGCGGTCTCCCCGGGCGGAAGTACGCGGGACCTTCCGCCGGCACCACCCTCTCGTATCGGGGCCAGCACGGAGCGATCGAGGTGCCGCTCCGACACGGTCGGCCGCGCGACTCGTTCTATCCCGACCCACCGCATCGCTTTCGAAAGGTCCAGAGCCAGATCTTCGGTCGCGGTCCTGACGCGCCCGCCGACATGGGCGGCTTCGCTCAGGCCTTCGTCGACGAGAATCCGCTGCTGCCCATGCTCGCCTCCGACGTCGAGCAGTACATGACCCACTACGCGCGCGGGGAGCTCCCGATCCTCCAGACCCTCGCCGAGGAATATGCAGTCTGCACGCACTGGTTCAGCTCGCTGCCCGGGCCGACCACGCCGAATCGCATGTTCGTCCATGCCGGGTCGTCGGGCGGCACCGTCTGGCAGGGGCTCTATTACTCGCGCCTGCGCGACAAGATGATCTTCGACCGGCTCGGCAACGACGACCGCCTGTGGCGCGTCTACTTTCACGACATCCCGCATCTGTGGATCACGGGCGACATCTGGACGAAGGCCTTCGCAGGCGAACACCGCCGCATTCACCGCTTCCGCCGGGACGTGATCGACGACAACCTCCCCGTCTACACGTTCATCGAGCCGCGCCACGTCATTCCCCCGTGGAATAGCCAGCATCCCTTCTGGGGCGTCAGTCACGGTGAAGAGCTCATCGCCCGCGTCTACAACGACCTCATCGAGAACCCGCGCGTCTTCGAGAAGACGCTGCTGCTCATCGTCTACGACGAGCACGGAGGCTTCTACGACCACGTGGTTCCTCCGGGACACGCGGGATGGAACGCCGGAGACCCGGGCATCGAGCACCAGGTGGTGGCGCCGACCAGAGAGCACGTCCCCGAGTTCGACTTCACGCGCCTCGGACCCCGGGTGCCGGCGGTGGCGATCTCGCCGTGGATCGAGCGGGGCAGCGTGTTCGGCTGGAACGCCGAGAACCCCGAGGACCGGCATACCTTCGACCATACCTCCGTGCTCGCGACGGTCGGCGAGATGACCGGCGTCCACGTCGACTCGGCCCGCGCGCGCCGGGCCACGCCGCTCTCGGTCACGCTGAACCGCATGACCGCGCGTACCGATGCGTCGAGGCTCGCGTTCCGACGTAGCGCGTATCAGGGCTCGAACGACCGCATCCCGACCTCGCCCGAGACGATCGGCGGCGTGGGGAGGGAGCTCTGCGACCGCTTCCGCATCGAGCACCGTCGCGACGCGACGCCGGAGGCGATCGCCGACTACTACGCGAACTTGGTGGGCGCCTGACCGCATTCGCGATCGCCCGCAACCGATCGCGCGCAACCAAACAATGAGCTCGAGCATCGGAGCGCGCCATGGCGAACCTTTATCCGTTCATCGCGGAGATGAAGACGATGCTCACGAACCTCGATCGCTGGCTCGGAGCCGCCGAGGAGCACGCCAACACCAAGAAAGCCGAGCCGGACACGCTCATCCTGGCGCGGCTCGCGCTCGATCAGTATCCGCTCGTGAAGCAGGTCCAGTCGGCATGCGACTCGGCGAAGTTCGCGGCTGCGCGTCTCACCGGCAAGGAGGCGCCTGCGCATCCGGACGACGAGAAGACCTACGCCGAAGTGCGCGCCCGCGTCACGAAGGTGACGACGTATCTCGACTCCTTCAGCGAGAAGGACTTCGAAGGCGCAGAGACGCGCAAGGTGCCGCTGCCGTTCGTTCCCGGCGGCAACAAGGGCGCGCTCGGCGCCGACTATCTCGTCTACTTCGCGCAGCCCAACTTCTATTTCCACCTCGTCCACGCGTACGCGATCCTTCGCCACAACGGCGTCAGCCTCGGGAAGATGGACTTCATCGGCGCGATGCCGCCGTTGCTGGACCTCTGATCGCGCCCATCAGAAGACGAACGAGAGCGCCAGCGCTGCGACACGAAGTGCCGCGAGCATCGCGACGAGCGCGGTCGTCACCATCGGCTCTGGCAGCGGGTGCGGTTCGGGATCAACCTCCCGATCGCTCTCTACCAGAACGGCGACTCCGGCGCGCTGGCCGGCGCCGCGCTCTCGGCGGCCACCAGCTCGTTTGCCGCCGGCGGTCTCCGCCTGGCCGGCGATCTCCGCCTGGCCGGCGATCTCCGCATCGCGGTGCTGTACGGCGGACCGGCCACGCTGGGCGTCGGCGTCCAGCCGACGAGCCTGGCCCGCGCGATCCCGATCCAAAGAGGAACGGCTGCCCCAAGGCCTTCGTGGTCGCCGGTCAGATCAAGATCCTCGACCAGGTGAAGTTCAAGACCGGCAGCGCGCAGATCCTGCCGGGCAAGGAGAGCGAAGCTCACGGTCGAGGGCCACACCGACAACGTCGGCGGCGTCGCCTTGAACAAGAAGCTCAGCGAGGGCCGAGCTGCCTCGGTCGTGGCGTGGTTGACGTCGCACGGGATCGACGCCGCCAGGCTCTCGAGCGCGGGCTACGGCTTCGAGCGTCCGCTCGATTCGAACGCAACGGAGGCGGGACGCAAGAATAACCGCCGCGTCGAGTTCCACATCGAGGAGCCCGCTCCCTGACGGCGTACGCGAGGTGTCAGCAGCCCGTGAAACGGCAGTACTGCGCGCGCGTCGCGGACATGCTGTACGAGGGCTGCCCGTAGCGTCCCGGCGGCAACGACGCCCACTCGTACGAGATGCGGTTCATGGTGTTCGCGAACTCGGTGGCGGTGAGCGAGCGGCCGCT
>JAYTOQ010000702.1:0-1627 GCA_043747665.1 Polyangiaceae bacterium
TACGAGACACGTGTGACCGAGCTCGAGGCCGCGTTCGCTTCGACGACCGAGGCCAAGAGCGGCTTCGAGCGCGATCTCGAAGCGGCGAAGCAGCGCGTCGCGATCCTCGAGGCGGACCTCGCGGCGACGCGCTACTCGCTCGACGAGACGAAGGGCCACCTCGTCACGCAGACGAACCGCCTCGACAAGGCGACGACGAAGATCGAAGCCGACAAAACCTCCCTCGACCGCGCCAAAGACGCGCTCGCGGTAGCGCTCTCGCAGATCGAAGAAGCCGAATCCCGCACCGCCTGACGCGGTCGCTCCTCGAAAGGGGCGCTTCGCGTCAGAATCGCGCGCGGGACATGAGCTTTCGGGATTCGGTGCGCGCTTTCGAGAGGACCGCGTCGCGGTCGAGGAGCTGGTGCTCGCCGTGTCTCACGACGTGGCGGCCGTCGACGAAGACATGCTCCACGTCGCGCGCCGTGCACGCATAGACCAGGCGCGAGAACACGTCGCCGCACGGCTCGGCGTGCGGGCCGTCGGTGCGGATCACGACGATGTCGGCGCGCTTGCCCGGCTCGAGGGAGCCCGTTACCGCGCCGAGGCCCAGCGCTCGGGCGCCGTCGATGGTCGCGAGGCGGAAGGCGCGCCGCGCCGGGAGCGCCGTCGTGGAGGTCCGCACCTTCGCGAGCAACGCCGCATGACGGAGCTCGGTCCACGGATCCAGGTTGTTGTTGCACGGCGCGCCGTCGGCACCGAGCGCGAGCTGCACGCCGCGCGCATCGAGCTCGTGCACGCGCGCGATGCCGGACCCGAGCTTCAGGTTCGCGCTGGGGCAGTGGACGATGCGCGTGCCGTCCTTCGCCAGTGCGTCGGCCTCGTCGTCGCGGATCTGCACGCCGTGCGCGAGGAGCGTGCGTGGGCCCTTGAATCCCCAGCGCCGCAAGATCGCGAGGTCGTCGTCGCCGAGGGTCTTCCGCACCGCCTCGCGCTCGTCCGGATGCTCCGCGACATGACTGTGGAGGAGCGCGCCCGTCGCCGCCGAGCGCTCCGCAGTGCCACGGAAGAGCGCCTCGGTGCACGAGAGGATGAAGCGCGGCGCATACGCGTAGCCGAGTCGGCCGTCGCCCTTGCCGTTCCACCTCTCGCGCAGCGTGTCGGACTCCTTCAGGCTCGACTTGGTGGTCTCGCGAAGGCCCTTGGGGACGTCCCCGCCCGCGTCCATCATCGTCTTGCCGCCGAAGACGCGGATGCCGGCGCGCGCGCACGCGTCGAAGACGGCGTCGTAGTGATGCACGGTTCCCATGTCGAGGATGGTGGTGGTCCCCGCGAGCATCATCTCGAGGAGCCCGAGCTCTGCGCTGGCGGCCAGTGATCGCTCGTCGTGGGCCGCTTCGAAGGGCCAGATGCGCTGCTTCAGCCACTCGAGGAGGGGAAGGTCGTCGGCCGCGCCTCGGAAGAGCACCTGACACAGATGCACGTGGGCCTGCACGAGGCCCGGCGTCACCGCGCAGCCCGATGCATCGACGACGCGCACGAGGCCGCCCTCGTAGAGCCGTCGCGGCACCTTGCCGACGGCCACGATGCGGTCGCCGTCGATCAGCACGTCGCCTCCGGCGATCGGAACCGCACCGGTATCGCCACC
>JAYTOQ010000703.1:0-11580 GCA_043747665.1 Polyangiaceae bacterium
GTGTCCTGGGTGGTCGCCGCGCGCCTCCACGACGGCTATGTTTTCGCTCTCGCTTCGAGCCTGAAATCAGGCGCTGTGGCGCTCGGCGACGACGAGCTCGGGGATCTCACCACGCGGCGGACGCTCGCCGAGACGACGGCGCTCCTCGATCGCCAGCAGCTCCTCGCGCGCATCGAGCAGTTTCAGCGGACCAAGGACGGCAAGGCGAAGGAAGCCAAGGAAGCCAAGGAAGCCAAGGACGAGACGGGCGGCGTCGAGGCATCGCGACCGGCGCTCCCCGGCGGAGCCGCGGAAGCGGAGGAAGCGCCGAAGATGCGTCCGGAGATCGCAGCCGACCCCGTCGCCGCGCGCGCCGCGGAGCTCCGCACCGGTGACGTCGCGCGCATCAAGGCGGCGCTGACCGCACCGCTCACGCCGGCGCTCGCGGGCTTCGTGATCCCGCTGCTGGCGAACGACGCCGTGGTGCGCGATGCGGTGCGGGCGCTGCGGAAGGTCGCGACCAAGGCCACCGGGCAGCTCCTCGACGCGCTCCTCGATCCCGACGTCGATCCGCGCGTACGACGGCGCATTCCTCGTGTGCTCAAGATGTGTCGCACGCAGCGCGCCGCGAACGGTCTCCTCATGGCCCTCCGCGATCCGCTCTTCGAAGTGCGCGTGCAGGTCGGGCTGGGCATCAAGCAGATGCAAGACGAGTCGCACGTCACGCTCCCGCAGGAGGAGGTCTTCGACGTCGTCGTCTACGAGCTCACCAACGGCCGAGCGAGGTGGAAGCGCGAGGTCGCCTCGGGCAGCTCGCGCGACGCCTCCATTTCGGAGCCCCCGGAGCCCGCGCCGGCCGAGGAGGAGACCGTTCGAGGGCTTGCGCACGTCTTCACGGTCCTCGGCTTCGCGCTCGAGCGCGAGCCGCTCTCGATCGCGTATCGCGCCATGCGCTCAGCGGATCCGGGGCTCCGCGGGACCGCCTTCGAGTACCTCGAGGTGGTGCTGCCACCGCGCGTGCGGGACCTGCTCGTCCCGCTGCTGGGGCACGTGAAGCCGCCGGCGCGGGCGCGGGCGCGGGAACGGGGCTCGCAGGAGCTCGCCGACGAGCTCCTGCGCTCCTCTGCCTCGCTTGCGCGACCGCTGCGATGACAAGCCAGGCTGGAGCGACCGGAGCGTGCGCGCCGGCAAACAATCTGCGGTTGCGACGGGATTACTTCAGGTATCGTGCAGAAGCTTTGCTTCGACGACGAACCCGTTTTTCAAGCCCGATCGGTGCATGTGTTTCGGCAGCCCTCTGGCTCGCGACGCCGCTCGCGAGCGCGCAGGAGGCACGGCCGGGTCCGTCCGCGCCTCCAGGCGGCATGCCCTCCGACGGATCGCGCCGC
This sequence comes from Polyangiaceae bacterium, assembly GCA_043747665.1. Classification (GTDB taxonomy): domain Bacteria; phylum Myxococcota_A; class Polyangia; order Polyangiales; family Polyangiaceae; genus Labilithrix. The sequence continues at coordinate 1,368 of JAYTOQ010000703.1, forward strand.
CAGCCGGATCCGGGCGGCATGCCGACCAGCTCGGACAAGGGCGCGCAGTCCGAGACGACGCCGGCCACGCCGCCAGGGGGCGAGCCCGCGCCGGGCGGCGCGACGGTCGAGGCGGATGCCGGCGCGAAGGACACGGACGGCGGCGACGGCAAGGCCGCGAACGACACCGACGGCGGTAAGGACGGCAAGGAGCCGCGCACCGCCGCTGCCGGGGGCTACGACAATCGCGATGCGCCCGTCACCGCGAACGGCGAGGCGATCCCGCCGGCGCCGCCCGGCGGCGAGAGCCCGACGCGCGTTGCCCCCGACTTCGACGGACGCGGCGGCGAGCCGACCACCGCCGGCGACGTCGCCCTCTGGATCCCGCGCATCATCCTGTCGCCGCTCTACTTCGTGAGCGAGTACATCATCCGCAGGCCGCTCGGCTGGCTCATCACCACCGCCGAGCAGAAGCAGTGGCCCGCGGCGATCGCGAACTTCTTCACGTTCGGTCCCGACAAGCAGGCCGGCGTCTACCCGACGTTCTTCCTCGATCTCGGCTTTCGCCCGAGCGTGGGCATCTACGCGTTCTGGAACGATCTGCTCGGCAAGGGCAATCACCTCCGGCTCCACTTCTCGACGTTCGGAGCGGACTGGCTCCAGGGCTCGGTCGCGGACAAGATCCCGGTCGGCAAGGACGCGTTCCTGGATCTGCGCTTCGAAGGTACGCACCGTCCCGACTTCGTCTTCTACGGTCTCGGCCCGCGCTCGCTCAACGGTGACCGGTCGCGTTACGGCGTCGACAGGCTCCAGGCGAAGCCGGTCTTCGAAGCGTTGTGGTGGCGCGGCAGCCGCGTCACCGTCGAGGGCGGCGTTCGCTACGTCGACTTCCGCGATGACTCTTGCTGCAGCGATCCGTCGCTGCAGTCGCAGCTGAACCGCGGGATTTTCGCGGGGCCGCCGCCTGGCTATGTCGACGGCTACACCGCGACGTTCGCGCGCGGGGAGATCACCGTCGACACGCGCGAAGCGCGGCCGGCCTCGCAGACCGGCATGCGCCTCGACGTCGAGGTCGAGCAGGGCTCCAACGTCCGTCACTCCAGCGACAACTGGATCCGCTACGGCGGCTCGGTCGGCGGCTTCCTCGACGTGCACAACAACCGCACCGTCAGCCTGTCGGTGACGACGCTCTTCGTCGATCCGCTGACCGCGAACGCGACCATCCCGTTCACCGAGCAGGTGGTGCTGGGCGGCAGCGGTCCGATGCGCGGCTTCCTCTACGGTCGCCTCATCGATCGCAGCGCCGCGATCGCGACGCTGAAGTACCGCTGGCCGATCTGGGTCCTCTTCGACGGTTCGATCCAGGGTGCGCTCGGCAACGTGTTCGGCCCGCAGCTCCAGGATTTCGATCCGAAGCTGCTCCGCGTGAGCGCGAACATCGGCATCGAGACGGTCGGCACGGCGGACAACACCTTCGAGGTCCTGTTCGGTCTGGGCACCGAGACCATCGACCACGGCGCGAACGTGAACTCGTTCCGTTTGCTTTTCGGCACCAACCGCGGCTTCTGACGCCGCGCGCCCGTCCCGCAGCTCCAGCAAGCGCCTCGCTCCTCCAAAAGCGTGCACGAGCTCGCCCTTCTCGGTGACGAGAAGGCTCGGCGGCCTGCGGACCGAGCACGAAGGTGGCCACGTTGGCGTCGCGTGCGGTCCTCGGCATGCCGTCGAACTGCGCGGTCTCCATGTCCGGCAGAGGGACGTCGTCGAAGAACGCCTCCAGCGCTTCGAGCCGGCCGGCAGACGCGCCGATGCCGACGACATAAGGCGGCGATCGTTTCTGAGACAACACGCGATTTGCTGTGGCGAACCGTCACGGCGCGTAGCCGATGTTGCGCGCAGCGACATCGGATGCATGTGCCGGTCTCGGAGCGATGGAAAGCCCGGTAGATCAGGTAGAGTGGTCGCGTGGTCACCGCGGCGCTCCTCCTCATTCACCTTGTCGCGTTCGCGACCTACCTCGGGAGCGGCTTCGGGCAGCTCCAGCTGATGAAGCTCTCGGCGCGGCCCGGCATCTCAGCCGACGTCCGCGACGCGTATGAGCGACTCGCTGCGTTGGTCGTCACGCGGATCGAGGTTCCGGCCGTCTTCGTCTCGGTGGCGAGCGGCATCGGGTTCATCGCGCAGAATCCCGCGTACATGAAGCAGGGCTGGCTGCACGGGAAGCTGCTGTGCGTGCTGTTGCTCGCGGTCCTCAGCCACCTCGAGATGTTCAACGCGCGGAAGATCGTCCGCGCCCGCGCCGCCGGCGGCGCGAGCGCAGATGCAGAGATCGGCAAGCGGAAGGCGCGCCATTCCGTGCTGGGGAGCATCGACGCGCTCCTGGTCCTCGCGCTCCTGATCCTCGTGACGTTCGTGCGGCTTCGCTAGCCACGGCAGCTCGCGCGCGAGCTGCAGGGAGGCCGGTCACCCCCGTCGGGCCGGTCCGATCTCGTGTACCCTGCGCGCGTGTCCAAACGCGATGATCTCGTGCGGTTCGGCGTGGCGATGGAAAGCTCCTTGCTGCGCGCCTTCGACGCGCTGGTGAAGAAGCGAGACAGCACGCGCTCCGAGCTCCTGCGGGATCTTGCGCGCGCCGAGGTGACGCGCGCTCAGGTCAGCGGCGGGGCCGACGCCGTCGCGACTGTCACGCTGGTGTACGACCACCACGTTCGGGACCTCACCGAGCGGCTCATCGAGCTGCAACATGGCCTGGGGGCGAAGGTCCGCTCGTCGATGCACGTTCATCTCGACCAGGCCCACTGCCTCGAGGTCATCATCCTCCAGGGCGCGGCGGACGAGCTGAGGCAGTTCGCGGATCGCGTCTTTGCGACGCGCGGCGTGAAGCACGGCGGGATCGAGATGATCGCAGGCGGCAAGACCGCCAAGGACGGGCTCCACGTGCACCTCCACGAGCACGAGCATCTCGGCGAGCACGCGCATCACGAGCACACCCACGACCATGCTCACGTTCACGACCATGGCGACACGCCGCACAGCCATGCGGAGTCGCGTCGAAAAAAGAGCAAATAGCACCCGGGCGCTGCCGACAGGAGCGGCGGCGGGGTGGAGGTTCCGGGTGGAGGTTTCGGGGAGGGGGAGCCCCGCCGCCGCATGCGGCAGTCGTAGCACGTTTTTGGATGCTCGTGCTACCTCGTGTCACGAACTGCTCATATCGTGTTACCTTGGTGAACGACGCTTTGGCCGCCCAACCCTCCTTGCAGTCGGCGATGGTCGCGGCGTCACTTCATCTCATGCGCCGAGCAAGCAGCGTCTCACCCCCTCTTCTTCACCAGCGGTCGCTCGAGCACCGTGCTGTCGGCGCTCGCTGGTCGGGCGAGCGCTCAGCATGAGCCTCGCGGCGCTTCTCGCGCTCGGCTTCCTGCTCGGGATGCGCCACGCAACGGACGCCGACCACGTCGTTGCCGTCTCCGCCATCGTGAGCCGGGAGCGCACGTTACGCGCTGCGGCTCCCGTCGGCATCGCCTGGGGGATCGGGCATGGCGCGACCATCCTGCTCGTAGGCGGCGCGATCATCCTGTTTGGTCTCGTGATCACTCCGCGCGTCGGTCTCGGGATGGAGCTCGCGGTCGGCCTCATGCTGATCGTCGTGGGGGCGCTGTCGATCCAGAACCTCGCGCCGCCTGGGCACGGTCACCCCACCCCACTCCACGGCCGGTTCCGGGCGTCGGGCGGCTATCGCTTGCTCCGACCGCTCGTTGTCGGCGTCGTTCATGGCGTGGCAGGCTCGACAGCGCTCGCGCTCGTCGTCCTCGGTACGGTTCGCAAGCCTGCCGTCGCCATGGCCTACCTCGGCCTCGTCGGAGCGGGCACCATCGCCGGAATGCTCGTCGTCACGCTCGCCTTTTCGGCACCGCTCGTCTTCAGCTCCCGACGTTTCGGCGGCGTCCAGCGAAGCGTGACCGTCGCTGCCGCCTTGGTGAGCGTCGCTCTCGGGGTCTACCTCGTCTACGAGGTCGTGCAGGTGCACGGCTTCTTCACGCAGGACCCGCGATGGACCCCTCGCTGATCCCGTCGAGCAGCTCAGCGAAGGCGGAACTGCACGGACCATCGCATGCGGACCCGGACGGCGTGCCCGTCGCGTTGCGCTGGCGAGAAGCGGTAGCTTCGGATCGCGGTGAGCGCGGAGTCGTCGAAGCCGTAGCCGGCGCGGGTCACCACGTGCGCGTCCACGACGACGCCCCGGATGTCGACGACGATCTCCACCGGGACGTCCGCTTCGACCTCGGCAGACCGCGCTGCGGGCGGGTAGCTCGCCGTGGCGCTCGCGAGGAGCTTCGCTCGGCTCGACACGGTGTTCTCTGCGTAGGTCGGATCCGCCGCCGGGCCCGCGGCGCCAACGCCGTCGCTACCCGTGCCGGGACCGCCGCCCGCGCTTGCCGCGGCTGAGCGGCCGGAGGCCGGCGAGAGGACGATGGTGAAGCGCGCGGGGGCCTCTGGCGCGGCTGCTATCGGCTCCGGCGGAGCCGCCGGCTCGTGCGTGTCGGCCGACGGCGTGGCCGCATGCATCAGGGACGGATCGTGCGGATGGGCATCGTGCGACGGCGGCACCGGGTACGGATGCTGATGCGTCTCGGGCTCGGCGACCGGGTTCGAAGCCGTCTCGACGGGGCGAGACACGACCGGCGCGGGAAGCTCCTCGAGGGTCTCGATCGCAATCACGGTCTCGGTCGGCGGCGGGGCGTGGCCCTGACTCGTGAACACGAGCGACGCGAAGAGCGTCGCGTGCACCATGCCAGACGTCGCGATCGCGACGACGCGGGGCGCGAGGGAGAAGAGCGAAACCGCCACATCTCTGTGATAGCCAGTCCCCCGCGCGCCGTCACGGTCCACGCTTCGAAAAGCACTAAAAAACCGATGCGGTCGATTTGATCGAACCGCGTTCGCGCCTGGCGCGTAGGAGCGCGACGGGCGCTGAAGTGGTGGCGCCGCACGCTCCTTTTGCGTAGCACGTAAATACTCCATCGTGTTACTCGACTCTGGCGAGGCAAAGACGTCGATGAAGAAGCTGACCGCGGTTGGTGCGGGACTCCTCGTGGCGCTCATGAGCTCCCAGGCCCGCGCGCAGGAGCCGGTCCCGAATTCCCCGCCCCCAACGCAACCTCCTCCGCAGCCGGCACAGCCGGCCACCACGGACGAGGTCACGCCTCCCTCGCTGAAGAAGCAGGAGGAGGCGAAGTATCCAAAGGAGGCGCTCGATGCGAAGGTCGAGGGCACCGTCGGGCTCGAGCTCACCGTCGACGAGGACGGCAAGGTCGAGGACGCACGCGTCACGCGCACCGCCGGTCATGGCTTCGACGAGGCCGCGCTCGCTGCCGCACGCAACTTCCGCTTCGAGCCTGCGCGCAAGAGCGGTCGGCCGCTTCGCTCGGCGGTGCAGTTCAACTACGAGTTCCACTTGCCGCCGGAGGCCGCGGCGCCGCTCGCCCCCCTCGCCCCCCTCGCCCCCCCTGCGCCTCCGACCGGACCCGTCGCGCCGCCACCGGAGCTCCAGCAAGCAGGCGCCGATCAGTCGACCCTGATCCTCGCGCAGCGGCCGATCAGCGCCGCGTCGTCGTTCGCGGTTCGTGATCGGGAGTTCCAGCTACGCCCCATCGGGAGCGTGCAGGACATCTTGCGGGTGACACCCGGCCTCGTGCTCGTGCAGCACTCCGGCGGCGGCAAGGCCAACCAGTACTTCCTACGTGGCTTCGACGCCGATCACGGCACCGACCTCGCGCTGTCGATCGACGGCATCCCGATCAACATGGTCGGCCACGCGCACGGTCAGGGCTTCGCAGACACCAACTTCATCATTGCCGAAGTGGTGGAGCGCGTGGAGATCACGAAGGGGCCGTACTTCGCGCACCAGGGCGACTTCGCCACCGCCGGCGCGGTGAACATGGTCTCGCGAGATGACTTCGAGCACAGCTCGATCGGCCTCGGAACGAGCGGCTCACCGGGACACGGCGCCGCCGGGTTTCGCGCGCTGCTCATCGCATCGCCGAAGTTCGAGAGCGGGCTGAAGGCCACCTTCGCCGCCGAGGCCGGCCGCCAAAACGGCCCATTCGACAACCCGGAGAACTGGGACAAGTACAAGCTGTTCAACAAGCTCACGTTCCCCATCAGCCCCACCTCGTCGATCACGCTCGGCGAGATGAGCTACGGCGGCGCGTGGCATGGCTCGGGGCAGATCCCGGCCCGCGCGGTGGAGCAGGGTCTCGTGTCGCGCTTCGGCTCGATCGATCCCGACGAGGGGGGCTACACCAGCCGGCACCAGCTCTTCGTGCAGTACAAGGTGCGGCCGAGCGAGAACAGCGAGCTCAAGGCGCTCGCCTATATCGGGGCCTACCGCTTCAACCTCTTCTCGAATTTCTCACTCTTCATTCGCGACCCCGACAAGGGCGACGAGATCGAGCAGCGCGACCGGCGCACCTTCTTCGGCGGGCGCGTCAGCTATCGCATCGTGCACGAGCTCGAGAAGATTCGCTTCGACACGACCATGGGTGGAGATGTTCGTCAGGACGACATCCACGAGGAGCTGTGGAACACCGTCCACCGCAAGGAGATCTCCCAGGTTCGAGACAACAACGTCCACGAGACGATGCTCGGCATCTACGCCAACGAGGAGATCACGCCGGTCAAATGGCTTCGCCTCAACGCCGGCGGTCGCGCCGACACGCTCGCCTTCGCGGTCGACAACAAGCTCACGCCGGCTGGCGACAAGAACGCGCCGTACAGCGGCGTGAACAGCGCGAACCAGCTCAGCCCCAAGACCAGCCTGGTGCTCTCGCCGTTGCAGAGCGATCCGGCGCAAGTCGACCTCTACGTCAACTACGGTCACGGCTTCCACTCCAACGACGTGCGCGGCGCCTTCTCCAAGCCTGCAGTAACTCCTCTCACCCGAGCCATCGGCGAGGAGGTCGGCACGCGCGGTCGCTTTTTCGATCGATGGGATGCCGCGGTCTCGTTCTGGCAGCTCGATCTCGACAGCGAAACCGTGTGGAGCGGTGACGACGGCACGACATCCGTCGGCGGGGCCACGCGCCGCCAGGGTATCGAGCTCGAAACGCGCTTCGAGCTCACCAAGTGGCTCGCCGCCGACCTCGATCTCACGTTCACGAAGTCGCAGTTCAAGGCCAACGCTGGCAACGGCAACGGGCTCGCGCTCGCTCCGAAGCAAACCTACTCGGGCGGTCTCTCCGCGCGCCACGAGCTCGGACCGGGTGTCGTTCGCGGCGGTCTCCGCTTCTACGGCATCACCGATCGCCCGGCCAACGACCAAGGCGACATCATCGCGAAGGGCTTCACGCTCTTCGACCTCCATGCCGGATATCGCCTCCGCCGCTTCGACCTCGCGTTCGACGTCGAGAATCTCTTCAACCAAGATTCACGCGCCGCGCAATTCGACACGACGGGCCGTCTTCGCACCGAGCCCGCGCTCGGTGCGCCCCTCCCCGCCGGCTTCAACTGCGGCTCCGGCGGCAAGCTCGCGACAGGCGGGGCCCCGGGGAGCTTCCAGGGCTGCGAGGACGTGCACTTCACTCCCCAATACCCGCTCACGCTCCGCGTGATGGCGACCCTCTACCTGGACTAGCGAGGACGCAATCATGATCCCGTACCGAGCCATGGCCGTGATGCTCATCCTCGTCGCAGGCACGACGACCGCAACGCTGGTCGCTTGCGATACTCCCGATCCCACGCAAGCCGTCGTGGAGAACGCCTATCCCGCGCTGGTGGACGGCGGTGATCCCGCGACGCGGGCGGTGGTGTACAGGGCGTGGTTCGTGACGACGCTGTTCAAGGAGGCTGTGCTCCCGGGCGAAGCGTCCGACGAGGAGCGCAGCGTGCCGGAGAACGACTTCGTCTATGTGCTCCTCGCGCCGGGGTGGGATCCGGAGAGCGGCACGCCTCCCGCGAAGCTGATTGCGTTGAAGTCGAAAGCGAAGCTTCGCGCTGTCCGCGGTGACACGCTGCACATCACGGTCTCCGACGGGACGTTCGCCGGGAGCTGTGACGGAAGGCAACCGCTGTCTCAGGAGGACGCCGACTTCATCACGACGCGAATCTTTCCGGGAGACTTCGCGAACGTGACCTATGACGCCAAGACCTGCACGACGACGCCGGTACCGACCGACGACGCGGGTGTCGAGGCGGGGATCGAAAGCGACGCCGAGACAGGTCCTGACGCGAGGACGGACTGACCGACTGACCGGACTGACCGGACTGACCGGACTGACCGGCCCACTGCGAGATCGGGTACGTACACACGCGGAAGATGGGAAATGATGAGCGGTTCGCGGGCACTCGCTAGGTCCGGGGTGACGCTCGGCACGTTCGCGATGATGAGCGCCGCGTGCGCGTCGCCGGCCCCACCGAAAACGGGCACCTGCTCGCGCGACTTCGAGGCGAAGAAGTACGCGCACCACGAGGAGTGAGCGCGCGCGCCAGGCTCGAGTGGGGCCGTCCAGCGGTCGCGCGTTCGTCAGCCGGAGACCCGTGTCTGACGCTATCGAGCCGCGGACGCGACGGTCAGAGAATCCCGAAGAGCAGCGCGAGGCCGAGCAGCACGAAGATCAGGGCCGCGATGCGCTTCGTCAGCTCGGGATTCAGCAGCTTGCCCGCGCGATTCCCGATGAACACTGCGATCGCCGCGACGCACCAAAGCGCGAGCGTTGCCCCGGCGAACACCGCGAACGGGCTGTCGTAGCGGGCCGCGAGCGCTGCCGTGCCGAGCTGCGTGAGGTCGCCCCACTCGGCGATGAACACCACTCCGAACACCGTCCCGAACGAGCGCCAGAACGTCGGCGGGTGGTGGTCGTGGTGCTTCTTTCCGTCCGCGTCCGTCTCGTTGTCATCGTCGGCTCTCCGCCTCCACATCACGAACGCGGACACGAGGAAGAGGAGCCCCGCGCCGATGTGGACCGGCCGTGTCGGGAGCATCGACAGGAGGCCGCCCGCGGCGACCGCGACGGTGCTCTGCACGGTGAGCGCGAGCGCCGTGCCCAGGAAGACCGGCAGCGCCTTGTGCCGCGTCGCCAACACGAGCGCAGCGACCGCGGTCTTGTCCGGCAGCTCGGCGATGAAGATGACCGCGAAGACGGACAGGAAGATGTGAGCAAAGGACATCGAGGCTCGTTCCGTGAGGAGGGCCGGCGTCCTTGTTCCGCTGCACAAACGGGGGGACCTCGGCCCAGGTGTCTGGGTACCGAAGGTCTCGTTCGCCTCGGTTTTTCCGAGGTGGGCGACCGGGCCACCGCCCGTGAGGGAGGCAGCCAGTGTGTCGATCGTCCCGACCGCTTCTGCGGTGAACTACTCCCCTTACGCGAATCCGAAAGTAGCGCGCGCGCTGCGAATGTCAAAGCGCGTTCGTTTGACCCGCGTGGTGAGACCTGAGAACCTCCGTCCCGATGGCGGAGGAGCCCGCCGATGGCCGCGTCGAGCGACGAGCGAGCTCGCTCCTACGACGTGCGTTCGCCGCGACGTGGCTCGGCGCCACGGTCGGCGTCGTCTGCGGCGTTGGCTCCGCTGTGTTCCTGCTCCTCCTCGAGCGGGCCACGGCGTTCCGGCTCGCGCACGAGGCGATCGTGTATGCGCTTCCGGCCGCGGGCCTCGTCATCGGGCTCGTCTACGAGCGGTGGGGCATATCCATCAAGGGCGGCAACAACCTCGTCATCGACACCATCCACACCATCCACACGATGCCGGAGGGCGCGCCGCAGCTCCCCTTGCGCATGGCGCCGATGGTCCTCGTGGGCACGGTCTTCACGCACGTCTTCGGAGGCAGCGCCGGCCGCGAAGGCACGGCGGTGCAGATGGGCGCGAGCCTCGCCGACGCCATCGCGCACCGGTTTGCGGTCGGCAAGGACACGCGACGCCAGCTACTCGCGGCCGGTATCGCCGGCGGCTTCGGCTCCGTCTTCGGCACGCCCGTCGCGGGCGCTATCTTTGGCGTCGAGGTCATCGCCATAGGCTCCGTCGAGTACGACGCCATGCTCCCCGCGCTGCTCGCCTCGGTGGTCGGCAACTTCGTCACGCTCCGTCTCGGCGTGGTGCACGCGGTCTACCCGACCGTCGCGCACGTCGAGCTGACCGCACTCGTCTTCGGCAAGCTGGCCGTGATGGGCGGCGCGATGGCGCTCGTGACCATCGCCTTCGTGGAGCTCACGCACCGTACGAAGGCCTTCCTCGAGAAAAAGAT
>JAYTOQ010000704.1:0-2108 GCA_043747665.1 Polyangiaceae bacterium
GCGCAGGCTCGTCGAGGTGGTGATCGAGAGCGGCGCCGCGCCGGCGCGAACGCTGACGCTCACGCGGTCCGACGACGGGTTCTTCGCGGGGCTCTGCGACGGCGTTCGCGCCGGCTCGCTCTATCGTCTTCGCCTCGACGGCGACGCGAAGCTCTTTCCCGATCCCGCATCGCGCTTTCAGCCCGACGGCCCGCATGGGCCTTCCCAGGTCATCGATCCGTCGTCGTTCACGTGGACCGACCAGTCGTGGCCGGGGGTGAAGCTGCGCGGTCAGGTCGTCTACGAGATGCACGTCGGCACGTTCACGAAGGAAGGCACCTTCGCGAGCGCGATGCGCGAGCTCGAGGAGCTTCGCGACGCGGGCATCACGCTCATCGAGCTGATGCCCGTCGCCGAGTTCCCGGGTCGCTTCGGCTGGGGCTACGACGGCGTCGATCTCTACGCGCCGACCCGACTCTACGGCCAGCCCGACGACCTGCGCGCGTTCGTCGATCGCGCTCACGCGCTCGGCGTGGGCATCATTTTGGATGTAGTCTACAATCATATCGGACCGAGCGGGAACTACCTCTCGCAGTTCTCGGATCATTACTTCACGAAGAAGTACGACAACGATTGGGGCGCTGCGCTCGACTTCGAGACCGAGGCGGGCGTCCGCGCGTTCTTCGTCGAGAACGCCGGCTACTGGATTGACGAATTTCACTTCGACGGACTCCGCCTCGACGCGACGCAAAGCATCCACGACGCTTCGCCGAAGCACGTCATCATCGACATCGGAGAGCGGGCGCGTGCCGCCGCGGGCAAGCGCGGCATCGTCCTCGTATCCGAGAACGAGCCCCAGCACACAATGCTGATCCGGCCCGTCGACCGCGGTGGCTACGGGCTCGACGCGCTGTGGAACGACGACTTTCACCACAGCGCTCGCGTCGCGTTGACGGGACGCAGCGAGGCTTACTACTCGAGCACCCACGGCACGCCGCAGGAGCTGCTCTCCGCGGTGAAATGGGGATACCTGTTTCAGGGCCAGTACTACCCGTGGCAGAAGAAGTGCCGCGGCATGCCCGCGCTGGACATCGAGCCGCCGGGCTTCGTCCTCTACACGGAGAACCACGACCAGGTGGCGAACTCTGCACGCGGCAAGCGGCTACACCAGCTGACGAGCCCCGGCTGCTACCGCGCCATCACCACGTTGCTGCTGCTCGCGCCCGGCACCCCGATGCTCTTTCAGGGTCAGGAGTTCGCTTCGTCGGCGCCGTTCCTCTACTTCGCCGATCACGAGAAGGAGCTCGCCGAGCTCGTCGAGACTGGCCGCGGCACCTTCCTCCAGCAGTTCCCGAGCCTCCGCGACGAGAAGACGACCGCGCTCCGCATCGCGCCGCACGACCTCGCCGCGTTCACGTCGAGCAAGCTCGATCTCGGCGAGCGCGTCACCCATCGCGAAGCGTACGACCTCACGAAGGACCTCCTGCGCCTGCGCCGCGAGGATCCCGTCTTCGCAGCGCAGCGCAACGACTCGCTGCACGGCGCGGTGCTGGGCGCGGAGACCTTCGTCGTTCGTTACGGCACCGGCAGCGGCGATGATCGGCTGCTGCTCGTCAATCTCGGCGGCGATCTCGATCTCGGCGAGATCGCCGAGCCGTTGCTCGCGGCTCCTTGGGGCAAGGAGTGGATCATCGCGTTCTCCACCGAGGAGCCACGCTATGGCGGGAGCGGCACGCCTCCGCTCGAAGGCCATTGTCGCGTGACGCTGCCCGGAACATCCGCGCTCGTGCTCGTACCGAAGGAGATCGCTCGATGAAGGCAATGCCCGTTCGCAGCATGCGCTGGTCCGGTGACGAGGATCCCGAGCCGCTCCTCACGCGCGAGTGGCTCGTGACGAACGGCCGTGGCGGCTATGCGTCTGGCTCGGTCGCCGGTGTCCCCACGCGACGCTTTCACGGCTTGCTCGTCGCCGCGCTGCCGACGCCGATCGGCCGCGCGATGATGCTCAACCATCTCTTCGAGAAGGTCCGCCTCCCCGACGGCACCGTCATCGCCCTCGGCGGCTACGAGCGCGCGGCGAAGCTCGAGGTCTTCGCCGTCCCCGTGCTGCGTGAGTTCCGTCTCGAGAG
>JAYTOQ010000705.1:0-9107 GCA_043747665.1 Polyangiaceae bacterium
GACAAGGAGTGAGCGGGCGCGAACGCCGGCGCCGGTCCTGATGGCCTGCGCCGGCGATTCGTTTGGTCGAATGCTGACGAGTTGATACGTTCGGACGCCCCCATGCAGCCGCGAAAGCCCTTATGGATCGACGGCTTGTTCCTCGAGCCGCACCATCTCCAGCGGCAGGACCGCTATCACGAACGTCTCCTCGCGCGTCGACTCGGCGCCGTCGTCGCCAACGACTGGGGCGTCCTCGATCTCGAGATCGACGCGCGGGCGCTCCAGGCCGGCGAGGTCCGAATCGTCCGCCTCGAGGCCATCTTGCCCGATGGGACGCCCCTTTCCGTCGACGACTCGAACGGAGACTCGCTTCCCCCGCGCCGGTTCGAGGGTTTCGGCGCGTTTGGTGCCGCGGGTGGTGCGGGTGCGCATCGGCCTCTCGACGTGTACGTGGCCCTCGCTCAGGAGAGCGATCAGGTCGCAAACGTCGACCTCAAGAACGATCCCGCCACGACCGCCCGATACCTGCGTTCCCAGTCCACGGTCGCAGACATCAATAGCGGCAGCGAGGAACGCACGATCGACTGGGCCCGCCACAACCTTCGAATCCTCTTCGGCGAAGAGCGGCGCGAGCGCTTCGACGTGCTGCGCGTCGGGCAGCTCGCGCGTGCGACGTCCGGCGCGGTGACGCTGCGCGACCAGTTCGTCCCGCCGGTCCTCCACCTCGGCGCGTCGCCGTTCCTCACGAACGGGTTTCGCCGCGTCCTCCGCGCGATGATCGGCAAGCAGCAAGGGCTCGCCTCGAGCCGGCGCCAGCGCTCCGCGACCGTGGTGGAATTCCAGGCCGGAGACGCCGCGAAGTTCTGGCTCCTCCACACGCTCAACGGGATGCTCCCGGCAGTCGCCGAGGTCGTCGACAAGCCCGCCACCTCGGCGGGTGAAGCGTACGGCGTGCTCGCCCAGCTCATCGGCCAGCTGTGCACCTTCGACGTCGAAGGCGATCCCATGGAGATCCCGCGGTTCAACTACCTCGAGCTCGGCGACGTTTTCGAGCCGATGTTCGTCACCGCGATCGACCTTCTCGAGCGCGTCATCGCGGAGCGCTACGTGCAGATCCCGCTCGAGTCGAGGGAAGGCGTGCTCGTCGGCGAGCTCCGCGACCCGTCGATCTTCCAGCACGCGTTCTACCTGGCGGTGACCGGGACGTACTCCGAGGCGCAGGTCCGCGAGCACGTCCCGAAGCTCACCAAGATCGCGTCGCTCCAGCAGATCGGTGTGCTCCTCCATTCGCACGTGAACGGCGCCCGTCTCGCGCTCGAGCACCGGCCGCCCGGCGCCTTGCCGATCAAGCCGGGGGTCACGTTCTTCCGCCTCGAGACCAGCGGCGACTTCTGGACCCAGATGGTCGCGACCGGCACCATCGCGATCCACGCGCCGTTCGATCCGAAGGCGCTCCAGCTCGCGCTCTACGCCGTGGATCCGACCACCCTTCAGTGAGCCGGCGCCGAAGCGCTAGGCTTTCGGGAGACACGTGAAACGGGGTCGCTTCTCAATCCTCGGGCTGCTCGCGGTCCTCGCCATCCTCGCCATTCTCGCGCAGACGTCGGACGTCGGCGCGCAGCTTCGCTCGGGGACGGGGAAGCGCGGACCGCGTGTCTACTTCACGCACGGCCCGCCCCACGCTCCTAACCTTCTGGTCGTCGCGCGCGCCATCTCGCTCGACGTGGCAATGCGCGCGGCAGGTCTACGACGACCGGCGATGGTCGCCGAGGGCCCAACCACGCCGGGGGTCCCTGGCGACCTCTACACCGAAGATCCGCTCGAGGCGCGAACGCAACAGACCCGCCTCGATCCTGGCGCGCAAGTGGTGCCCGTTCTCCGCGAGTTCTGGCCGGACATCGGCGAGCAAGGCGCGCGCACCCTCGCGGCCCAGTTCTCCATCGAGACGGGTGCCGGACGGCATTGCTACAACTTCAACATCGGCAACCACAAGGCGGGCCCGAGCGAGCCGCACATGTATCTGCGCGGCGTCTGGGAGGGCCTCGGTCGCAGCGAGCTCGACCGAATGCGTGGCGACGCGAAGTTCGGAGCGCTCGTCCGGGAGGAGGCACCCGCGGACATCCTGAAGAAGGGACACGTCGTTCCGGGCGGCAAGATCGTCGTGATCCTCGACCCACCTCATCCCGGTGCGCGCTTCCGCGCGAACGCGACGCTGGAGCTGGGCGTCGAGCGGTTCGCAGCGCTGCACCAGCGCATCGGCGCGAAGAACGGCGTCTACGTGCCCGCGCTGCGCTCCGGCGATAGTCGAGCCGTCGCGCGGATCCTCGGTACCGTCGGCTACTACACGGGCAACGTCGACGCCTACGCCCAGGGCATGATCAACCAGCGCGACATCATCGACGAGGGACTGGGTCCCGTCCTTCAGTGATCACTCGACTTTCACGCGTCGCGACGCGTCGATGCTCGTCGCGAAGCGGAGGGACGAGCCCGGGTCGCCCCCGCGGAGGTGCGCCGTCACCTCGAAGCGGATGACGAGCGACGCCGTCTCGGAAGGGACGTGGCGCACGGTGACGTTGGTGAGCCGCGGCTCGTAAGTCTCGATCGTGTGCGTCATCGCGCGCGCGATGGCATCGATGGCGTCGGGGAACGAGTGCACCATCTCGGAGACCGACGGCAACCCGTAGTCGGGGCGGATCGGCATCGAGCCGATCCGCGTCGTGCACATCGACTGGAGATGCTGCAGGATGCTCTCGCGAAGAGCTCGCGCCGCCGACGCGTTGCCGACGTCTCGCACGGCATGAGGGGCGCGCACACGGGCCAGAAGCGGCACCGCGGCGCGCCCTCGCGAGGAGGCGTCGTCCGAGCTCATGTTTCAATCCTACTCGCTCTTGCTCGGAGCAACGGGGTCGCTCGGATCAGGCGCCCGGCTCGTTCCAGTCGTCGCTCGTCGAGGTGCCGGCGGCGGGGTTCTCGACCATGATCTGGCGGTAGCGGAAGGCGACGTCCTCGAGGTAGTCGACGTCGGCATCGACGGCAGCCTTCGCCGAGGAGTGCGAATAGCGGTCGATCGACACGATCACCGCGTCTTTGAGCGTGATGCGCTCCTGAACGACCTCCTTCGCGCCGTCCTCCGAACGGCCGACGATCTCGAGGACGACCTCGGGCAGGAGCTCGTTGCGCCAGTGCGCCTGGAGGATCTGCGGAGAGGCAGCTCCGCGCTCCTTGGTCACGATCAGGGGCCGATGCTGGCGAAAACCCTTCGGCTCACCGCTGTTGGCGTCGACGGGGACCGAGGAGCCCATCTTGAACGCGATGAACTCCATGAACTTGTCGGACCGGCCGGTCTTCTTGGTCTCCGACTTGAACTGCTGCTGCTGCTTGCCCTTGATCGCGATGTAGCACTGAAACGACATATGCGGAGTCTCCTGCGTGAGGGAATTCCCTCATGGAACGAAAGCGGACGTGAACGGTCTGGTCAGGCGTAACGAGAGCCCTTCGGCCATCGTGGGTTTTGGTTGCGTGAAGTCTTGTGTAACGTCTCCTCCATGCGGGCTGCGGGTCTAGGGCTGGTGGTTTTCGTGGGATCGAGCGTTCTCGGCCCGCTGGGCTGTGGATCGCCTCAGGTCCGAAGCCGCATGGAGGATCAGTCGCGTCGAATTGCGCCACTCCCGGCGTGCGTCCTCCATTTGCCGGCGCGGCGGCCGGGCAGCGCCGGCACGATTCGGAAGCTGCGTGAAGAGCAGATCGTCAAGTTGATGTTCCCGACCTTCGACGAGGAGAAGCGGGTGCTGCCCCAGAATGCGCAGACCTGTACAGG
This sequence comes from Polyangiaceae bacterium, assembly GCA_043747665.1. Taxonomy (GTDB): domain Bacteria; phylum Myxococcota_A; class Polyangia; order Polyangiales; family Polyangiaceae; genus Labilithrix. Next base: position 3,800 of record JAYTOQ010000705.1, read on the forward strand.
GGCCGCGATGTTCGAGGACCCGATGTTCCGTGAGGCGCAGCTTGTACGTCGTAACGCTTGGCCCTTCGTCGAGCAAGAGGGTGATGTGACGTATGGCGGCGGCGGCGACCGACTAAAAATCGTTTGGCTGCGCACGCATACGTACGCTGACGGCACCGTTGCGGGACCGCTCGCTGTCATCCGTTCGGGTGAGCGCTTCGCCGAGCTTTTCGCCATCGGCGCGTACCGCAGCCAACCGGAGCACACGCGTCTCGCCACGGTTCGCATGGGCGGCGACTACCTGCTCACCGCCGAGGACGATGGCTGCACCGCGCGCAAGCAAGGCGCGAGCTGCCAGACGATGATGAGCGTCTTTCTTCCGCGGAAGGGGAAATTCCTGCCTGTCGTCGACGTGCCCGTCGAGCGGATCGCGTATTCGGGGCGCACCGAGCGCGGCTCGATGGGCGTCCTCGAGTATCGGCTCACGTCGGTGCCGGAGTTTCGCGACGACGCGATCAAGCTCGTCGAACAGGTGCGCGTGAAGGACGACACCGGGCGCGAGCTTCGGAAGGCCGAGCACGAACGTGTCATCACGATGGATGACAAGGGGACGGCGAGCGCGACGGAGCCGTCCCTCTGGGACCAGGTGATCAAGGCGGACAAGCCCGACGACCCGAAGCCAGCCCCGCGCTCGGGCAAGCCTTAGGGTTTCCGCAGCGCGAATTTACGCACCTGGGCGAGCTGTGCGGCCGAACGAGGTCGGACGTGGCGAGTCGTCCCGCGTTGGGATGTCTTGCGCTCGGCGGTGTCGGCATCGCCGACGACAACTCTGAAACAAGAATCGAGGAGCCATGAAAAACCTCTTTCTCCCTCTTCTGATCATGGCCGTGTTCGTCGGCTACACGATTTACGTGAAGTCCAAGTCGAAGCAGGCGATCGCTGGGCTAGGACCGGCCATGCACGCGTACTTCTCCAAGAGCGGCTTTCGCTACACGGACCTGCCGCCCGAGCCCGTCGAGGCGCACGTGACCAAGGCAATGTACGAGGCGCAGGCTCCAGCGGTCGCGGGCGACCGCATCATCCAGTACGTGCGCAACTTCCACGGGCTGCCGATCCTCTTCAAGCAGACGTACGCCACGACCCCGAAGGGCTCGTCGATTTCGGCGTCCTGGTCGACGTCACTCACGACGCCCCCTCGGATCCCTTTCCACATCGCGGACCGCAGTCTCTCGTCGGTCGGAAAGGAACTGCGCGAGGCCTTCTCGAACATGACGCGCGCGTGGGCGCCGCGATTCCCGCAACTGGTGCAGACGGGTGTCGCGCAGATCGACGCGCGCTTCGTGACGTTCGGCCTCGACCCGAACGCGGTGCGCACCCTCTTCCTGCAGAACCCGGCGCTCTGCGCGACGCTCCTCCAGTGCGTCGAGGTCGACTTCTGGCTCGACGCGACGTCGTGTGTGTTTGCTGACCCCTTGCAGAAGAACATGAACGCCGCGATGGGCGGCATGGTCGGGCAGATGGCGCTCGGCTTCGACTACGGCAAGCGCCTCGAGATGTCGATTCCCGTGCACGATCGAATGAGCGAGCTCATCGCTCTCTCGGTGCGCGCAAGCCAGTGAGCGTCGAAGGCGCCCCGGTCCTGTGCAAGCGGTGCGGCGCTCCGACCGAGGCGCAGGCGGACCTGTCGGTTCGCTGCCCCTTCTGCGGGATGCCCGACCGGCTGCCGTCCGATGACCTCGGACGCGCGCTCGAGATCCGCGGCCGTCTCACGATGGCCGCAGGGCGCGTCGCGCAGATGGCGTCGTCAGAAGCGGCGCTCGCGAGCATCTTCGAGCGGCCCGGCGCGTTCTGGACGGTGATGGGCCCCTTCCCGGTCCTTGCGCTCATCGTGGTCGCGTACGGCCTGTTCTCGGCGTACTCGACGCTATCGGCGCTACCAGCGTCGGTGCCGGACTCGGTGCGCCTCGACCTCGTCGTGGCGGCTGCCTACGCGCCGTTCCTCTTCCTCGGCATCACGGTCAGCCTTCCGCTCGCGCTGCTGGTCGGTCGCGTCTCCTACCGGCGGAACGTCCGGCCTCTGCTTGCCGCGCGGCCGCCGCGCTACGCGGGGGCTCCCATGCGCTGCCGCGCCTGCGGCGGCGATCTCGCGCCGACGCGCGACGCCTTCGTGGCGTGCCGCTTCTGTCGAACCCAGAACGTCCTCGCCGCGGAGCTCGCACGGGATGCAGCGCGCCGTCTCGACGAGGAGCTCGCGCGGTATCGCGCGCAGGCGAGTGGCGTGCTCGCAGGAACGTCGGACGCGGCCACCCACATGACCCGGACGGTCTTCGTCTGCTTCGCTGTCGTCTACGCCGGAATGTTCGCGCTGGGCGCCTTGGCGCGGGTCGCGTTCGCCGCGCTCGGAAGCTGGGGCTGAGCGACGCGAGCACGTCGCACCCGCGTCGCCGTTGGAGTGGGGATAGCCCGGGGGACGCGAGCGATGGCGTGCGGGCGACGACGACGAACTAACTGTCGGAGATTACGACGGGTTCCGACGGAAGGATTCGAACCTTCGTAAGAGGAATCAAAATCCTCTGTCCTGCCATTAGACGACGCCGGAATGAATCGGGCTCAAGTTACCGCAGCCATGGGCGAACTCCAAGCCGTCACGTCGTCGGTGCGGGTCGCGGACGCGTGACGTAGCCGACCACGAGATGCGTGAGCTCGTCGGCGAGCGCCATCGTCTTGTACTTTGGACGGTCGACGACCGCGCTCTGCACCACCGACAGCACCACGCGCACGAGCAGGAACGCCGACAGCTCCGGATCGTGGAGCTCGATCTTCGCGGCACGGATGCTCTCCGCGAGCACCGCCTCGAGCCGCTCCTCGAAGCCCAGCATCTCGCGGCGCGCGCTCGTGCGCAGCACCTGCTCGATCAGCACGCGATGCAACGCCGGGTTGATGCCCTCCGCGCGCAGCAGCTCGCGGATCAGATCACGCACCACCGTCGTGAATGTCGCGGGCGTCGCCGACGACAGCCGCGACCCCACGAGCTCAACGAGCCCGTCGCGGTAGCGGCGCAGGAGCTCCACCGCGATCGCGTCCTTGCTCGGGAAGTACTGGTACAGTGAGCCGACGCTCACTCCGGCCGCCGTCGCGATGCGATTCGTCGTCGCCTTGGCGTAGCCCTCCTTCACGAAGACGCGAGTCGCCGCCTCGAGGAGCGTCGCCACCATCGCGATGGAACGCTCCTGCTGCGGTTTTTTGCGGGAACTAGCGCGTTTCGGGCGGGAAGCCATGCCCCAGGAGAACGCGAGTAGCGAACGCGAGCAATACCTCGCATTCTATGACCGAGACGGACCTAAAAGGAGCCGAACGCCGATGCCGCTGATGAAGCTGAACGCCGAGTGGACCGACCTGATGCACAAGTACGAGGGCGACCATCAGGACCCACGCAATCAAGCGTGCCACAAGGTCGGCATCCCGCTCATCGCCGCGAGCATCCCGATCGGCGCGACGATTGTCGGCCTCCCGCTCGCCGCTGCGATGTTCACCACCGGCTGGGCGTTCCAGTTCGTCGGTCACGCATTCGAAGGCAAGAAGCCCTCGTTCGTCGAGGACCGCCGCAACCTCGCCATCGGTCTCATCTGGTGGCTCAAGAAGTCCGGCGTCTCGATCCAGCTCGACGAGGGCGGCGCCGCCACGGCGTCTCGCTTCTCGCCTCCCTACGCCTCCGCCGCCGAGTAGCGCAAAGCCGGCGGCTCGACGAACAGCTCCGTGGTGGCGTCCATGGCGCGCGGATCAGACTTCCCGTCGCGCGCCGCGACGGCGGCGACGGGACACGATCAGGATCGATGCCGCCGTGACCAGGCCGAGCGCCGTCGACCAGCCCTCGGACGAATCCGCCGCCGACGCGACGACGCTGCACCCGCCGGAGTCGCCGCTCGGCGCGCCGCCGCTCGCGCTCGCACCCGAGTCGGGCGGTACGGTGGGGTTGCCGGGCGACGGCGTGGTGCCGATGCCCGAGTCCTTGCCGGGCGTGGAGGCGTCGGGAACGGACGCGTCGACGCCCGGTCCGGCGTCGGGGATCGTCGTGCCGAACTTGTTGTTCTTCGGCGCGGGGTCGACCGACGCGAAGTCGGTCGAGTTGTTGTTGCCGTCGTCGGCAGCCTCCAGCTTCGTCATGCTCGCGCCGCCGGTGATGATGCGCCGCGCGGCCTTGTTGGCCGCGAACTGGAAGGGCATGACCGACGTGTCCGCTGCCGCTCCCGCGAAGTTTCCCCAGCTGAAGCAATCGATGAGGCCGAGCGAGGTGGCGTCGAAGCAAACCGCGCCGCCGGTCGTCGACAGCTTTGCAGGCAGCGTGAAGTCGGGTGCGACGCCGAACGCGGTGGTCACTGCGGCCGTACCCACGAGAATGGTCGCTTGGTCCGAGCCGTTCGCGACCATTCCCGGGAACGTGAACGAGCTGCCGGGGATCTCGGCGCCGGCAGCGTCGTAGACGCGAAGGACGTGCCCGCCGACGAGGTTCTGACCGGCGGCGTACATCTGGAGCTGGACGTAGTGCGCATCGGGAGCGGTGCTCGACCCGACGAAGACCTCGACCACCTTGATGAGGTGGAACGACGCGGACGCCTTCGCGCTGACGAGCATGACCACCGCCGCGGCAAACAAAGAAAGAGCTCTACGCATGATGCTGGACCTCCAGAGAAGCACGCAGCTTAGCGGATTTGCCCACGCGCGCCTTACGGAGCCGTCACGAACCGTGAACGCCGAGCCACGTGCGGCGTGTGACCGTCAGGGCACGAATCAAGGCACGAAGTAGGTCGTTCCCACGGTGACGAAGCTGCCGCTGAACTCGGGGACCGTGACGCGTCCGATGGCGTCGCCGATGCACTTCACCGCACCGACGCTCATCCCCGCGGGCTCGTCGATCACCACCTTGGAGATGTCGCCCGACGGATTGACCGTGGCTTTCGCGTGGCCGAAGCCTCGCGGAGCGCCGGCTGCGCGACACGCGGCGAGCTCGACGCCGGCGAGCGCGTTGCGCGCGGTCTTCGCATCGAACGCCGGGGGCGGAACGACAGGCGGAGTCGCAGGTGCAGGCACGAGCGGCGCGGGCTGGACCACGTAGATCGGCCGGTAGACAATGGCCTCGTCCCGTTCGCGCTCCCACGCGAGGTGGCGTTCGTGCTCGGCGTGCTCGCTCGCTGCGACGACGACGGCGCCGGTGAGCGCCGCGGTCACGAGGACGAACCCGTCGGGTCCAGCCTTGCCGTAGCAGCCCGCCGTGAGGGACGCGGCGAGTGAGACGACCGATGCGAGCGCGAGGTTCGGGAGCTTCGAGGCC
>JAYTOQ010000706.1:0-3546 GCA_043747665.1 Polyangiaceae bacterium
GCCGCTCAGCCGCCGCCGGCGTCCTTGATGCTCGCGGCGTCGGTCTTGCTCCCGGCATCGGCGCCGGCGTCGTCGACCGCGGTGCCACGGAGCACGCACTCCTTCAGCGGATCGACGGCAAAGATCTTGCCGGCGACGATCTGCTGCGCCTTGAAGGCGAGCCCCGCGCTCATCGCGTCGCAGGTGGCCTCGGAGTCGTTCCGGCCGGCGGCGAGCACGTCGAGGTTCTTGTTCACGAAGTCGACCATCACCGAGTAGCTCTTTATGTCGGCCTCGCAGAGCCCGAGCTGGCGAAAGCCGAGCACGAGATCGGTGCCCTTCACCCGGCCGCCGATGGTGCCGTCGGTGATGCGCCACACGCCGTCGGGATCGTGCGTGAGCTTGCCGGCGACCACGCCCTTCTGCATGCGGATCGGGTACGCGACGACGAGGGCCTTGTAGCCGGGGAACCACACGAGCGTGTCGTCCGGGAACTTAACGACGAGGTAGCCGTCGCGCACGAAGGCCCCGTCGTCGAAGACCTTCGCGTCGGCGAGGTCGGGGCCCGGCCGAGGTGCGGTCATCGAGTCGGGCGTGACCTGGAACTGCTGATCTGGCGTGAAGCACGGATGGTCCTTCCACGACGGGTCGGTGCAGTCCCAGGGCAGCGGCTTCTCGAGGCCGGGCGACGGGTAGAGGTCCACGCGCACGCTGTCGTCGTTGGCCTCGCCGTTGTAGTTCGAGATCTTGAAGAGATAGTTGTAGTCGCCGACGCAGAGGGCGCAGTTGAACGCGTCATCGCTGAGGCCGTATTTCTTGGAGAGCTCGGGGACGAGCGCGGCGGTGTACTCGAGCCGCCCGAAGGTGTTGTCGCGGCAGTCGTGCCCATCGATGGAGATCTGCGGGACGGTCGGCTTGCACGAGGGCGGCGAGTCGGCGCCGGTGCACGAGTCGACGCCGGTGCACACGCCGTCGATGTCGAAGCCGATGTCCTGCCACGCGTTGTTGTCGAGCTTCCCGTCCTCGGCGAGCGATCCGAGGCGTGTCGACTGAACCGCGAGGTAGATGGGCGGCAGCACCTTGTCGCTGGCCTTGGGCGGCCGGTCGGCATCGGTGGGCATGCGCGCGCTGAAGCACCCGCGATCCCCCGGGCCGGACCAAAAGCCGACGCCGCTCTTCGGCGTGACGACCGACGCCGGAGCGAGCAGCGACTCGTCGTAGACCTCGCACTGCGAGGCCACGATTCCGGCCGAAAGGGCCAGAGACACCAGGACCAAGCGACGCGACCCGCCCACCTCTCGATGGTAGCTCGAAACCCGAAAAAAATGACGCTTCCGGGCCCGCCCCAACGACGGAGGGCTTGATCCGTGGGCCGCGCGGGGGGAAAAAGGCCTTCGTCGTGCGGGGAAGGGCAATTTAGCAATGAGCGAAGTCGTCAAGATCGTCCAGCTCCTGAAGAGCGAGGCCATCGAGAAGCAGATCGCGGCCGCCATCGTCCTGGGAGAGCTCAAGGCCAAGGGGCCGGGTGTCGTCGAGGGCCTCGGCGAGGTGCTCGCGAGCGGCATCCCGCTGCTCCAGGTGCACGCGCTCGACGCGCTCGCTCGCGTGGGCGCCAAGAAGGCGCTGCCCGCAATCTTCCCGCTCCTCTCGACCGGCGCCGACGACGTGCGCCGCGCCGCCACGCGCTGCATCGCGAGCGTGGCCGCGCACGAGGTGGTGCCGATGATCAAGGCGAAGATGGCGACGGCCAACGCCGAGGAGCGAAGGGCCCTCGACGCCGCGCTCGCGGAGCTCGGCGGCAAGGACGCGTTCACCGCGCTCATCAAGGGCCTCGCGTCGAGCGACGGCGAGGCCGCGAAGGCCGCGGCGCTCGCGGTTCGCCAGCAGGTGAAGAACGCCGACGGACACAAGCGGCGCAGCTACCTCGCGGAGACCGAGAAATTCCTCGAGACGCAGAAGAAGAAGGAGAACGCGCACGGCGCGGTCGCCGCGGCGATCAAGATCCTCGGCTACCTCGAGGACGAGAAGACGGTGCCGACGCTCCTCGCGTACGCCAGCGACGAGAAGCAGCACCCGAGCGTCCGGCAGGAGGCGATCATCGCCTTCCGCTTCGCGCTCCAGACGGACAAGCCGAGCGCCAAGGTCATCGACGCGCTCGTGAAGGCGGCGGAGTCGGCGGACCGCACGCTCGCGCAGACCGCGCTCCATACGCTCGGCAGCCTCCAGGTCGCCGAGGAGACCGCCAAGCGCCTCGAGAAGCTTGCACTCCACACGGACTTCGACCGCGCGCGCTTCGTGATCGAGCTGCTCGGTCGCATGGGCGGCCACGAGGCGGCGCGGGTGCTGACCAAGGTGCTCGTCACCACCGCCGATCGTCGTTATGCCGAGGCTGCAGCGGCCGGCGTGAGCGGCAAAGAGGACGCTGTGGCCTCGCTGGCGAAGGCGCTCCTCGAGACCGACAACCCCGATCGCGCGTGGGTGCTCCGCAACGTGCTCCGCCCGACCGCGAAGAAGATCGCCAACGCCGCGAAGAAGCAGATCCTCGAGACCGCGCTGAATCGCCTCGGGAGCGGCGAGCGTGGCTGGGAGGCGCTCCTCGACGTCGCTCGCGATGCCGACGCCGACGCTGTCGCCGACGGCCTGCGCGCGCTTGCGCAGAAGCTCCGGCGCGCCACCGGCAAGGAGGAGCGTGCGCGCTCCGTCTACCAGATCCTCTGCAAGAGCGACCGCGCTTCGGATGACGACCGCTACGCGTACGCGTCGCTCGAGCTGTCGAAGTCGAACCTCGACACCCGTCCCGCATCGCGCGCGGGTGACGAGTCGTTGCGCCTCCTCGGCCTGCTCGTTCGCAGCAACTACGACGTCGCCAAGGCGCTCCGGAAGGACCGCGGCGTCGACCTCGATCACCTCTATTACGTGGGCTTCCACTTCACGGAGCTCGATCATCCCGTCGGCGAGGAGCTCCTCGAGGAGGTGGTGAAGAAGGGCGGCCGCGCCAAGGTCGCCAAGATGGCGAAGAACAAGCTCGCTCTCGGCGAAGCGACCGCCTGAGCGCGCGAGCGTGTCTCGCTCACGACCACCACCCGGACCGTCCTCACTTCGCTCGCGCGGCTCTCGGTCGCGCTGCCCTTCGCGGCGCCCTCGCCGCCGATCGCGCGACACATTCACCGTCGCGATGCCTTGACGGCTGCGGGGGCGTGCGCGAATGTCCGCGGCCATGCTCGATCGCGTCCGCACCTCGCTCCACCGCGCTCTCACCACGCCCGTCGGCGACCGCTTCTTGCCGGTGCGGCTCCCCAAGGACCTCGCGCGCCGCGTGAACATGGTGCTCGGCGAGCCGATCTGCTCCGCGGCGGAGCTCGAGCGCCGTCGCGACGGTGCCGAGCGCCTCGCGAAGCTCCGTGCCGACGCCAAGGCCGGCGTCGCCGCCGCGCCCTCGACCGCCCTCCGTGAGGCTGCGCCGGTCATCGTGTACTTCGAGAAGGACCGCAACGTGCGCCTCTTCGGTCGCATCAAGGACGCGCTAGAGGCGCGCAACATCACTTTCAGCGTGCTCGAGGTCGACAC
>JAYTOQ010000707.1:0-3164 GCA_043747665.1 Polyangiaceae bacterium
AGCACGGAGGTCCCCATGGGCACCAGCTATCGCGACGACATGACGATGCGCGCGGCTCGCGACCGGTACTTCGAGGTGAACGGCTTCGGCAAGGACGGCGGCTACGCCGACGCGTGGGTCGACTTCAAGCTCGGACCTGTCCCGATGCCGTTCCCCAACACCGCTGGCCGCATCAAGGCGGTGAAGTCCCACGACCTGCATCACATTCTCACGGGCTACGACACCAACGCGACAGGCGAGTTCGAGATCTCGGCGTGGGAGATCGGCGCGGGCTGCCGGAGCATGCCTGCCGGCTGGGTCATCAACATGGGCGGGCTCGCCGCTGGCACCATCTCGGCGCCGCGACGCATCCTCGCGGCGTTCGTGCGCGGTCGTAGGAGCCGGTCGCTCTACGGCGAGACGTTCGCCCCGTTGCTCGACCGGACCGTCGCCGACGTTCGTGCCGGCTTCATCGGCGCAGATGAGCGCGCAAATACCCGTGACGTGGTCGCGTTCGTCGCCACCGCGCTCCTCGCGGTCGTGGTGGGGCTGGCATTCTCGGCCGTGATGCTGCCGTTCGTACCGCTGGGGCTCGTCGCGTCGTGGCTACGCCGACGCGAAGGCGGGACCAACATGACCGCGTGACGTGCCGTCAGTGCTCGCCGCCGAGCACCACCACCGGGGTGCCGACCTTGGGCGTCACGGTGAGGCGCACGCGATACGCGTGCGTGCTCGCTGCCTGAAGGGTGATCGTGAGCTCGCCGGTGGGCACGTCGAAGGGCTCGGTGCTCCCGAAATCGCTGGTGAGCGGCGTGAAGCCCGACTCGCCTTCGGCCTGTAGCTCGAAGCCGTAACGCGCGGCGCCCGACGTGACGACGCCGTAGGTCACCACCAGCGTCGATCCGGCGCGACGCACGGCGTCGATGCGCGCCAGCTCGACGGGCTTGTGCGGAATCGGCGCGGGCGGCTCGTCGTGCGGCGGGCCCCAGTCGTGCGCGAATCCGGGCGCGTGCGCGAGAGTGCGGACGCCCTCGATGTCGTCGTCGGTCAAGAACAGTCGCTGCGTGCCGCCGCGCGCGCCCATGATGCTCTGGTCGACGGGATGGCTCGAAGAGTTGTGCGGGTCGCAGTTCGTGCTGCCCTCGTACTGATCGCAGAGCCCCCAGACGTGCCCGTATTCGTGCGTGAGCACCGGTAGAACGAGGTACGTGCTCGCGCTGGCGTACCGCGTCTTGGCGCGCGTGAGCATCGAGGCAAGGACATCAGGACCGGAGGTCGACGTGCCATCCTGCACAGCGAGTGACGTCCAGCGCTCGGGGTTGCCGTCGCTGCCCGTGGTCGGTACGAGGTCGTAGTCACGCAGGAACAGGTAGCGCGTGAACGACGTGATCTGCCGCGACCCGTCGGGTCGGGTTACGTAGCGGTACGAGGCGCCGGTGAGCCCGACCGCGGGGCCTTCGAGCTTCCCGAGCCCCATGACGACGTCGAAGCCTTCGCCGCACGCCGTCTGGTAGGAGCCGGCGAGGTCGTCGATGTTCTGGTCGGGGCGCCCGCGCGGCAGATCCATCGTCTCAATCTCGACGGGAATGCTGCGCCCCACGTACGACGCCCAGACATTCACGGCTGCGAAGACCTCGGACTCGATGCCGGGAAGCGCGTCGGCCATGTACTTCGGCAGGCAGACGCGAAACTTCGCGCCGCGCGCCTTGTTGACCAGGAACTGCGGCGCGTCCGGCGTCAGTGATGCATCGTCCAGGAAACCCCAGCGCGATTCGACGCCCGCGCTCGCGCCGTCCGACGACGAAGGCCCGTTGCACGCGGCGCTGCCTGTGGCGCTGGCTGCCGTGAGGAGGACGAGGCCAAGGCGATGGAGGTGGGTGCTGCGCATGCGGGTGCAGTCGCCCACAAGCAAGGACTACACCAGTGCCGATGTAAGCCAAATCGACGGTCTTCGGGCCCAACGCCCGCGTTCTGGGGGTCTCGGTCGCTTGCGCGCGATCCACCGGCGCGCGATCCACCGGCGCGCGGTCAGAAGGTGCCGCCAACCCCGAGCTGCGTCTCGGAGCCGGTAGCGGTCGGCGTGACCGAGACGCTCGGCATGAGGCTCTCGACGAACGCGCGATGGTAGGTCTGCGATCGCGACATACCGATGAAGTCGATCCCCACGAGGAACGCCGCCTGCACGCCGATGGCGATGCCGCTCGCGAGCCAGCGCTTCGGGTGATCGACGCCGAGCTGCGAGGCGGCGAGCGCGGTGGCCGCGACGCCGAGGTAGGCGCCGTCGAGCCCGAGGTTGATGGCGTGGCCGACCGACTCGCGGCGCTCGTCGAGCGCAGCGTGAATCCGCGCGCGAGCGAGACCCTCGGGCGTCCGCCGCGCGGCGAGGCCTTCGTCCGATTCCCAGGCGGTCTCCTCCACGGCGATCCCGTGCAGGGCAAGGAGTCCGACGAGGGTGTTGACCACGCCGAAGATCGCCGTGTTCAGCCCCGCGTAGCGCCAGGCCTGATCTTCGCCGCTCGGCACGATGAGCGCGCCGCCTGCGGCGATGCTCCCGAGTCCTGCGACGAAGACCGAGTCCGCCAGGAGCCGTCGGGTGCGAATGGTGTCGCGATGCAATCGCTCGAGATTCTCCGCGTCGGAGACGGCGCTCTGCGCGAGAGCCTGCGCGCTCGCGGGAGGCGCGCTGACCCAGACGAACGCAGCGCACAGCGCGGCGAGCACCACATGGTTCGTCCTGTTCGTGGAGGGCGTCAGAACGAGTCAGCACTACCGCATGCCGGCAGCGGAGGAAACGCTCGGCGTCGCTAGCGCTCGGGAAAGCTGGCGTGGATCGCGGAGACGAGCTTCTCCGGCGTCACGGGCTTCGTCAGCACGAGGTCGAAGCCCGCCGCCGGAATGTCGCGTGCGTCATGGCCGCTCAGCAGGATGCAGACGCGCGGCCGCGCATCGGCGCAAAGCTCGAGGAGATCCGCGCCGGTACCGTCAGGGAGACCGTAGTCGGCGACGAGGACATCCGCGTGTCGTTCACCGGTGAGAAGGAGCGACCGCGCTTCTGCGAGCGAACCGGCAGCGTGGACCTCGAACTTCGCCACCTCGAGCGCGAAGACGAGCAGCTCGCGAAGATCCTCCTCGTCCTCGACGACGACGACGTGCACCGGTCCGTGAGTGTTCACCACGCTCTCTCA
>JAYTOQ010000708.1:0-16561 GCA_043747665.1 Polyangiaceae bacterium
AGAAGACAGCCTCGACGTCCGTCGTCGCGCTCTTCACGCTCCAGGCGTTTCCGTATCAGCTCGAGATCCTCGACCGCCTCGCCGCCGAGCGCGCGCTGCACGGGCGCTTTCGCAACCTCGTCGTCGCGGCGACCGGGACCGGCAAGACCGTCATCGCCGCCTTCGATTACCTTCGCGCGTGCGAGCGCGCCGGGACGCGGCCGCGGCTCCTCTTTCTCGCGCACCGGCGGGAGATCCTCGAGCAGGCACGCGCCACCTTCCGGCAGGTCCTACGCGACGGCGCGTTCGGCGAGCTCTACGTCGACGGCGACGTGCCCGAGAAATGGGAGCACCTCTTCGCGTCCATCCAGAGCGCCGCCGGAAACCTCGGACAGCGCACGGCGGCCGATTACTTTCGCTTTGTCGTGGTCGACGAGTGCCATCACGCGCCGGCCGACTCGTACCAGAAGGTGATGGCGAGGCTGCAGCCCGAGATCCTCCTCGGGCTCACCGCCACGCCCGAGCGCGCCGACGGCAAATCGCTGCTGCCCGACTTCGACGGGCGCATCGCCGCCGAGCTACGGCTCTGGCACGCGCTCGATCGGCAGCTGCTCGTGCCGTTCGAGTACTACGGCATCGCCGACGCTGCCGGCACCGAGCTCGACGACGTCCGCTGGTCGCGCACCGGATACCCGATCGGCGATCTCTCGAACCTCTATACGGGCAACGAGGTGCGCGTCGATCTCATCGTCGCGCAGCTCCGGCAGCGCGTCGTCGACCCAAGCACGATCCGCGCGCTCGCGTTCTGCGTCTCCGTCGAGCACGCCGAGTTCATGGCCAAGGCGCTCACCGCGCGCGGCATCCCCGCCGAGGTCGTGCACGGCGGATCCGACGGCGACCATCGTTCATCGGCGCCGCGGCGGCTGCGCGATCGCGAGGTCAACGTCCTCTGCACGTGCGATCTCTACAACGAGGGCGTCGACCTGCCCTTCGTCGATACGCTGCTGCTCCTCCGCCCGACCTCGAGCGCCACGCTGTTCGTGCAGCAGATCGGCCGCGGGCTACGGCTCTTCGAGGGCAAGACGACCTGCCTCATCCTCGACTTCATCGGGCAGCATCGCGCCGAGTTTCGCTTCGACGGGATCTACGCGGCGATCACCGGCATTCCGCGCGGTCGCCTCGAGCGCGACGTGCGCGAGGGCTTTCCGTATCTGCCAGCCGGATGCGTTTTTCAGCTCGATGCCGTCGTCGCGAAGCGCGTGCTCGAGTCGCTGAAGCGCGCCGTCGCGACGGGAGCACTGCTCGCGCGCGAGCTGCGCGAGATGGCATCCGGCCAGGGGTCGGGGGCAGGGGAGGGCGAGGTGACGCTCGCACGCTTTCTCGAGCAGAGCGGTCGCGACCTCGAGGACGTCTACGGGCCAGGCGGCGGATGGACGCCGCTACGCGCGCGTGCCGGCCTCATCGAGAGCGTCGACGACGACACTGCCAATCTCAGCCGCCGGCTCGAGCTGCTGCTGCACACCGACGACGCCACGCGCCTCGGCATCTGGAAACAGAACGCAGGCCGCGTCGCCTCCGAAGCGAGCTACGCGCGTCGCCTCTCGATGCTCGATTTCCAGCTCAATCACAAGGGTGTGCTCCGCGAGCCAACCGACGTCGCGAAGTGGGCATTCGAACGCGCGCCGATCCGGGAGGAGCTCTCGCAGCTCGCCGACGTGCTCTCCGAACGCATCGCCCTCGCCGACGAGATCTACCCGGTGCCGTCCTGGCCTCTCGCGCTCCATCGCCACTACAAGCGCCGCGAGATCGTCGCCGCCGTCGGCTTCGTGAAGCCTGGAAGAAAGGGCGTCACTCCGCAGAGCGGCATCCTCATGCTGCCCGAGGAGAAGCGCGAGCTCATGTTCGTCACGCTCGACAAGTCCGCGTCGAGCTTCTCGCCGAGCACGCGCTATCGCGACTACGCCATCAGCCCGACGCTCTTTCACTGGGAGACGCAGTCGGCGGCGAGTACGTCGCGCGCATCGGGCCGCCGCTACCTCGACAGCCCCGGCAACGGCTGGACGTTCTACCTGTTCGTGCGCAGCGATCCCGACGCGCCGTATGCGTTCCTCGGCCCGGTGAAGCTCGAGTCGGCGTCAGGCGATCGACCGATCGGGATCACGTGGCGCCTCGAGCACGCCATGGCGGGCGCGCTCTTCGACACCTTCGCGACGCTCGCTCAGGGCTGACCGCCTTTGGACGCCTCCCGACCGTGAGCAGCCCCTTCACGAGCTCTCGGGAACGCGACGAAGTCACGCGGCGACACTACACGCTGCTAAGCTACGGCCATGGTCGCGTCAGCATCTGGCCGCCACTACACGCTCGAGGATTATCTCGGTGTGGAGGAGATGAGCGGCGTCCGTCACGAGCTCGTCGACGGGCAGATCTTCGCGATGGCGGGAGGGACGCCGGAGCATGCCGCGCTCGCGGCGTCTGCCGTCGTGCTGCTCGGAAGCAAGCTCCGCGGAAAACCATGCCGGCTTTACAGCGGGGACCTCCGGATCCGCGTGCTCGCAACGGGGCTCGCGACGTATCCGGACGCCGCCGTGATCTGCGGCGAGCCGGCACGTGATCCTTCGTCCGTAACGCACGTCACGAACCCGACCGTAGTCATCGAGGTCCTCAGCCCGAGCACCGAGGCGTACGACAGGGGTGAGAAGCGCGAGCACTACCAGCAGATCGAGGCTCTCCGCGAGTACGTGCTGGTCTCCCAGCACCAGCGACGAGTCGAGGTGTTCCGTCGCGTCGACAGCGGATGGACACACGACGTCTACGATGCGGGCAGCACCATCGACCTCGCGTCTCTGGGGATCTCGCTGTCGACGGACGAGCTCTACGACGATGCCGGAGTCGCCGCGCGATAGGACGCCGCTCACCTCTGCGAGCGCACGTGCTCCGCGAGCTTGGTCTTCCGGCGATAGCGCGCTGAATTCGCGCCCACCGCGCGAGCAGAGCTCGTCGCTAGCGCTCGAACATCCGCGCGGTGATCCTCGACGGCGCGGTGGACGTGCCGCCGAAGTAGAAGCTACCGGCCCATTGCGTGAGGAGGCTGCTCGGCGCCGCGTCGGCGCATCGTCGCGGTAGGCTCGCATCGACGTCGATCATGCGGCCCCGCACCACGCCGGAGATGGCGAAGCGATAGACCGCGCCGTCCATGCGCAGGCGATAGCGAAGCGGCGTCGCGCTCGCGAGATCCGCCGCGTCGAGCGACACGAGCGGATCCGGCGGCGTGAGATGCGCGCCGGCGTCGTTGGCGTACGCCGTGATCTCGACGCGCGCGGGCATCGTGTCGGGCCGGTAGCGCCAGCCGAACATCACGCCGTCGGCGGCGAGGTCGAAGGAGCCGCAGTCCGACAGACCCGGCAGCTTGTTCCAGTCGAGCTGATCATCGGGCTGCGTCGGCGCCGTGAGGACGTACGCGGCCGAGGAGTCGAGGGCGAGCTCCTAGTCGCGCGCGCCGAGGCCGCTCACGAGGCCATCACGCGGAGCGCGTGCGGCAGCTGCCGTGACCGTCGCCGGCGCGTCCGCTGCTCCGCCTCGGCGATCGCCGCACGCGGCGATCGACGGGAGCGACGGGAGCAACAGCAGCAGCAAGGCCCGTCGCATACGCTGACTTTACGTCGTAAGGCAGTCTCCGCAAGGGTGGCGTGACGATGGTCCTCGGCTCGCCGAACCTGCAGTTCACGGAGGCGCTCGGGAACCGCGAGGAGGTCCTCGTAGGTCGCGCGACGCTTCGCGTGGAAGAGCGAGGCGTCCGAACCGTCGCGCAGCGGGGGCCTCGCGAACAAGAGCGCCCGACGATTCGGGTCCTAATCGTCGCGAAGCCCCGCAGATTCCGGGGGCTGCCCGACGATTCGGGTCCTAATCGTCGACCGTCCCCAATCCCGGCCTACCCCCCCCGCGCATCGTGCGCTGTGTTACCGACGAGCGCTCAGCGAGACTTCCGTCGTCGCGCCCCGTTGTCGAACCGGTCGCGTGACCAGCAGGACGGTGATTCCCGCGGCGAGCGCCACGGCGCCGGCCACCAGCGTCGGCGTCACATACTGTGCGTAGCTCGGCGGACCGTCCGTGCCGCCGCCGCCGCCGCCGCCGCCGCCGCCGCCGGCTGCCGAGGCCGCATAGAGGCTTCCACCGGCGACGAGCGCCGACGCGCCCAGCGCGGTCAGCATCACGCCGCTCACGACCCCGAGCGAGTTCGACTCCGTGTGGCCCATCGCGTGGCGCACGAGCTTGCTCTCGTCGCCGACTTGAACCTTCGCTTCGCTCTCGCGGCCGTCGTCGTCCGAGGTGAAACGGAGGATGTGCATCCCGGGTCGCAGATCGGCCACGCACGGCGCGACGCACAGTGGCTTCACGGTCTCGGACTCGCCGTGCACAAAAGCGGTCTCACCGCGGTAGCCGTACGCCCTGCCGTTCATTGTCGACCTGTCGACGACCTCCACCACGCTCGCCTGATCTCCATTGGCGTCGATCAGCACTCGTGTCGTGCCGGGCTCCGGTGGCGATGAGCGCGTCTCCATGTTCTTGGGCATCTCGCGCGTCGGCGGGCGCGGCGGCGCGACCTCCGCGTAGCCGCATCCCACCGCGGTTGATCCCGACACGATCCCGAGCACCACGAACGCCAGCGCTGATCTCATGCGGCCGCATCGGCCGCCAACGGCGTGAGTTGCTCGCAAATGCTAGAAAATCGGCCGGCGAGCGACAGGACGCCTGACGATTCGGATCGTCATCGTCCCCCAGCCCCCAAAATCCTGAGCCTCGCGGGCGGGCGCTTCCGCAGGCTCACGCGCGCGTCGACTTGCGCGCCTTCGCGGTGCACTTCGGGCAGCGGCCCCAGTAGATGACCTCCGCCTCGTCGATCTCGTAGCCCGCGTCGTCGGCCGCCGTGAGGCACGGCCTCGAGCCCACCGCGCAGTCGATGTCGACGGTCGCGCCGCACGTGCGGCAGATCAAGTGATGATGGTTGTCGCCGACGCGGTCCTCGAAGCGCGCCGGCGAGCCCGACGGCTGGATGCGACGGATGAGACCCTTCTCGGCGAGCATCGCCAGCGCGTCGTACACCGCCTGCCGAGAGATCGCGCCGATCTCGACGCGGACGATCTCGGCGACGTCGTCCGCCGTGCCATGAGGTCGGCGCGTGACCGCCCGCAGCACGGCGATCCGCTGCGCCGTGACCTGAACGCCATGCTTGCGAAGCACGCTTGCCGGATCGGTGGGCTTCGCAGGCATGGGTTCAATCCTATTACGTCGGTCGGTCAGTCAGCGCTGAACGTCGAAGCGGTCGAGGGTCATCACCTTGGCCCACGCCTTCGCGAAGTCCTTCGCGAGCTTCTCCTTGCCGTCGACCGAAGCGTAGACCTCGGAGACCGCACGCAGCTCGGAGTTCGAGCCGAACACCAGATCGACCGGGGTCGCCGTCCACTTGACCTTGCCGGTCTGGCGGTCGTGACCCTCGTAGATGCCGTCGGCTGCGGCAGACTTGTTCCACTTCGTCGACATGTCGAGGAGGTTGACGAAGAAGTCGTTCGTCAGGCTTCCCGGACGAGCCGTGAAGACGCCGTGCGCGGTGTGTCCCGCGTTGGCATCGAGCACGCGCAGGCCGCCGATCAGCGCGGTCATCTCGGGGACGGTCAGCGTGAGCTGGTTCGCGCGATCGACGAGCATCTCCGCGGGCGACAGCCGTGACCCGGCTCCGAAGTAGTTGCGGAAGCCGTCTGCGGTGGGCTCCAGGAACGCGAACGACTTCACGTCGGTCTGCTCCTGAGAAGCGTCCACGCGACCCGCCGTGAACGGCACCTGCACGTCGTAGCCCCCGCTCTTCGCGGCCTTCTCGACGGCAGCGGTGCCGCCGAGCACGATCACGTCGGCGAGCGACACGCTCTTGCCGCCGCGGTTCCATTCCTTCTGGACCGCCTCCAGCCGCTCGAGCGCGTGGGCGAGCTCGGTGGGGTTGTTGATGGCCCAGTCCTTCTGCGGCGCGAGACGGATGCGCGCGCCGTTGGCGCCTCCGCGCATGTCGGTACCGCGGAAGGTCACCGCTGCCGCCCAGCTGGTGCGAACCAGCTCGGGGATGGTGAGGCCGGACGCGAGGATCTTCGCTTTCAGCGCGGCGACGTCCCCAGCGGCGATCGTTGCGCGCTCGGCCTTGGGGAGCGGATCCTGCCAGATCAGATCCTCCCGCGGCACCTCGGTGCCGAGGTAGCGAGAGCGTGGGCCCATGTCGCGATGGGTCAGCTTGAACCACGCCTTCGCGAACGCGAGCTTGAAGTCCTCGGGCTTCTCGCGGAAGCGCTTGGCGATCGCCCCGTACGCGGGGTCGAACCGCATCGCGAGATCGGTGGTGAACATGATCGGCGCATGGCGCTTCGACGGATCGTGCGCGTCGGGCACGAGGCCCTCACCGCCGCCGTCCTTGGGGATCCACTGGATCGCGCCGGCCGGGCTCTTGGTCTGCACGTATTCGTAGTTGAAGAGGTTGTCGAGGTAGTCGTTGGTCCACTTGGTCGGGTTCATCGACCACGCGCCCTCGAGGCCGCTCGTTACCGTGTCGACGCCGTTGCCCTTGCCACAGTTGTTCTGCCAGCCCATTCCTTGCTGCTCGATGCCGGCGGCGGCGGGCTCGACTCCGAGACATTTGGGCGCCGGGTGCGCGCCGTGCGCCTTGCCGAACGTGTGACCGCCCGCGATGAGCGCGACGGTTTCCTCGTCGTTCATCGCCATGCGCCCGAACGTCTCGCGGATGTCCTTCGCGGAGGCGAGCGGATCGGGGACGCCGTTCGGGCCCTCCGGGTTCACGTAGATGAGGCCCATCTGCACCGCGCCGAGCGGCTTCTGCAGCTGGCGATTGCCGGTGTAGCGCTCGTCGGCGAGGAACTTCTTCTCCGGGCCCCAGAAGACGAGGTCCGGCTCCCAGTCGTCCTTGCGTCCGCCGGCAAAGCCGAAGGTCTTGAAGCCCATCGCGTCCATCGAGACGTTTCCGGTGAGCACCATGAGATCGCCCCAGGAGATCTTCTGTCCGTACTTCTGCTTGACCGGCCAGAGGAGGCGTCGCGCCTTGTCGAGGTTGCCGTTGTCGGGCCAGCTGTTGAGCGGCTCGAAGCGCTGCTGCGCGCCGCTAGCGCCGCCGCGTCCGTCCATGACGCGATAAGTGCCGGCGCCGTGCCACGCCATGCGGACGAAGAAGGGGCCGTAGTTGCCGTAGTCTGCGGGCCACCAGTCCTGCGACGTGGTGAGGACCTTCTTGATGTCCTGCTTCACCGCATTGAGGTCGAGGGTCGCGAACGCCTTCGCGTAGTCGAACTTGTCGCCGAGTGGGTTCGACTCCACGGCGTGCTGGCGGAGCGGGGAGAGATCGAGCTGCTCGGGCCACCAGAACTGGTTGGTCTTCGCCTTGTTGTCGGGCGTGACCGACGCGTACGGCGTCTGCACCGGCGTCGAGGGTGTCGGCGGAACGACGGCATTCGACGGCCCGCCGGGGGCGCCTGAAGATTTCGGGGCCGCCGCGGGGGGCGCTCCGCAGGCGACGGCGTTCACGAGCAACGCGAGGACGACGACCGACCTCGAGACGTTCTTCAGCATGAGAGCTCCTGCTCCTGGATAGACCTGGATTGAGTGGGCTCGAGTGGGCGACGCAGCCTTCCTCGAACCGGCCATACGGCCCAAGTACACCTTCCCTCTAATTCTGGACTGAGTCAAGAATAAGATTTGGCACGAGGCGGCGCGTGGGGGGCGCTCGATACCGAGAGAGGCGCGCGCGCTCGGGACCGGGAATGCGTCGCGCGCGGGCCATTCCCGCTGCCGTTAGGCGGCGCCTCGGTATGTGCCCGCGCGGAAGTGGAGTAAGGTCCCCAGTTGCTCCATGCGTGTGCCTGAAAGCCTCGTCCCGCTCTTCGACTACGGCGTCCTCGATGAGGTCGTGCGCCCGCTCATGAGCGGAAAAGAAGCGCACGTCTACCTGGTCGTCTCCGGCGGCCGATACGCGGTCGCCAAGATCTACAAGGACGCGCAGAACCGCTCCTTCAAGCATCGCGCCGAGTATACCGAGGGCCGCAAGGTCAGGAACACGCGCGACCAACGCGCCATCGCAAACCGGTCGAAGCACGGTCGAGAGAAGGACGAGGCGGCGTGGCGCTCGACCGAGGTCGACATGATCCATCGGCTCCACGCCGCGGGTGTCCGCGTCCCGGTGCCCTACCACTTCATCGAGGGCGTCCTCCTCATGGAGCTCGTCACCGACGCCGACGGACATCCCGCGCCGCGGCTCGGCGACCTTCCGTTCGACGCGGCGAGCGCACGGGCGATGTACGACCGGCTCATTCGCGCGACCGTGCAGATGCTGTGCGCCGGCGTGGTGCACGGCGATCTCTCGGAGTTCAACGTGCTCATCGCAGGCGACGGCCCGGTGGTGATCGACTTTCCGCAGTCGGTCGACACCGCGCACAACGCCAACGCGCGGAAGCTCTTGATCCGCGACGTCGACAACCTGCATCGCTTCCTCGCGCGCCACGTGCCTTCGTTTCGACGCGTTCCTCTCGCGGAGGAGATGTGGAGCCTCCACGAGCAGAACCTGCTGACGCCCGAGACGCGCCTTCGAGGTGACTTCCGCGTCGCCGAGCGCGCGGCGAACACCGCGTCGGTGCTCGAGCTGATCGGCGACGCCAACCGCGACGAGCGCAAGCGCCGCGACGCGCTCGGGCTCCGCGGGGGGCCGTCGGAGCCGAGCCGCGGGCCGCGCACCGGGCCGGCACATCACGGACGCGGCGGCGGTGGCGGCGGTGGAGGCGGTGGCGGCGGAGGCGCGCCGAAGAAGGAGCCGGCCGTCTACCAGGGCCTCAAGGACGAAGGCCTGAAGTTTTTCCGCCACCTCGCCGACAAGCCGCGCGGCGGCGGCGGCGGCGGACAACGCCCGCAGCAGCAAGGCCAACGTTCGCAAGCGCAAGGTCAGCGACCGCAAGCGCAGGGACAGGACCACCGGCCGCAGGCACAAGCACAGCGTCCGCACGGACAGCACTCGCAAGGTCAGCGAGCCCAGGGGCAGCATTCCCAGGGGCAACATTCCCAGGGACAACAGTCGCAGGGACAGCGCCCGCAAGGCGAGCACCCGCAAGGACAACGTCCGCAGGGTCAGCGACCGCAGCAGGTACAACACGGCCACGGTCAACGCTCGCGTCCGCAACACGGGCATCGTCCCCAGGCGCAACACCCGCAAGTCGAGCGACGCCGTCCTCTGAGCTCGCCTGCAGCGCCGCAGCCAAGCTCGACGCCGTCTCACGACCGCGCCTCCGAAGTGCCGCGACCTCATCGAGCCGACCGCAGCGACACGTCCAAGGACGAGTAGACCGGCCTCGTCCGCTCGTCTGCTCGTCTGCTCGTGCCCTCGTCGCAGCCATGATCTCGTCGTCGAGGACGCTGCCTCCTCGCTCCGTCGTCCACGCCGACTGGAGCATGCACCCCAAAAAGCGCTGGGCTTGCCACGCGCATCTCGTCGACGGTGTCCGCTATGCCGTCGATGTGCCCGCGCTCGTCACACCCGCGCAGCTCCTCGCGCTGCTCCGGCAGCGCAGTGTCCTCGCAGGCTTCGATTTCGCGATCGGCATTCCCGCCGCGTACGCGCGCAAGGTCGGCGCTCACTCCTTCCTCGAGTGGCTGCCCGGCCTCGGTCGCGATCCGTACGGCGCGTTTTTCCAGGCCGCGCGCACGCGCGACGAGATCACCTTGCACCGGCCCTTCTACCCGCAGGGGACGAGGGACGTGAAGCGCCAGCACCTCGTCGACGCGCTCGGGCTGACGGCGCCCAGTGAGCTCTTTCGTCGATGTGACATCGCGGGAGGACGTCGCGCGTGCCCGCTCTTCTGGACGCTCGGCAGCAACCAGGTCGGCAAGGCCTCGCTCACCGGATGGCGCGAGGTCCTCCAGCCTGCCATCGAGGCCGGCGCCGCGCTATGGCCCTTCGACGGCGCGCTCGACGAGCTGCTCGCGCGCGAGAGCGCGGTCATCGTCGAGTGCTATCCCGGCGACGTCTACGAGTACGTCGGCGCAACGCTGCCGAGGGTGCGGAGGGATCCCGATGCTGCGGCCTATGAGCAAGGTAAGCGCTCGCAGCGCTCACGCCGCGCGAGCGCCGCCGGCATGTTGAGATCCGCGCACGACGCCGGCCTAACGCTGTCGCCAGCGCTCGTCGCGCAGCTGCGCGACGGATTTGGCGACGACGCGGCAGGCGAGGACCGCTTCGACGCCGTCGTCGGACTCCTCGGCATGCTTGCGGTCGTCCGCGGCGACCGCGGCGTCGGCGTTCCCTTCGACGACGAGGACGTGATCCATCGCGAAGGATGGATCCTCGGCCGGAGCGCCTCAGGCCCTGGCGGTCACGGCATACAGATCCGGTAGTAGCCGAGCCCGGTGCCCGTGCACGTGCCCGTGCCCGGCGAGCACGTGTTGGTCGAATGACACATGGGCGTGTACGAGCTGCAGCCGCCGGCGCCGGTATTGCCGCATTGCGATCCCGAGCTGCCGATGAGGCAGCACCTCCGACCTCCGCTGCAATCCTCGTCGCCGTCACAGGCGATAGCTGACCCCGTGCCGGCGGGGCAGGTCGCGCCAGCCGGCAGACAGTTGCCCGTCCCCATGCTCTCGCTGAAGCAGCACGTTTCACCCGCCGATAGGTCACACGAACCCGATTTGCAGTCGACGCGACCGGACGTGGGCGGCGTCGAGCTAGCGTCCCGCGCGGCGGCGTCATTCGCGTCCAGCGTCGCGTCGATCGCGGCGCTCATCGATGCAGTGGATCCGACGACGGCAACGTCGTCGGCGGACCCGGTGGCGGATGTGGATTGCTTCTCGCGGGCGTAGAGGCGCGCGGCCTTCCGTGTCGCCCCGCGGAGCTCACGGGCGTCGATGTGGCGGCCGCATCCGCCGCACCCACGATCGTCGCGGGCGCGCTCGCGCTCGATGCCGAAGCCTCGGATGCAGGCGGAGGTCGCTCGTCGACGGTGGGGGCAGCGCTCGCCGCGGCGCTTGTCGAGGACGACGTCAACGCGGCTTCGGATGTCGACCTCACATGCGCCGCACGCGCGCGCTGGATCACGAAGGCGAGGGTCGCGCCGGCCACGACGAGCACGAGCGCGAGAACAGTCAGAGATGCCACGAGCGCGCCGGCTCCGGGCGCCTCCGTCGCCATCGGCACCGTGCGATTCGCGCTGCCGGCGCCGCGCGCGAACGGCGTCGTCGCCGGCTCGGGTCGCGACGCCCGCCACCGCCGCGGAGAACGCCACCCGCCGTGTGCCGAACGGCTCCAGGGCGCGACCGAGCTCGATGACGTCCCAGAAGCGACGCGTGGGATCCTTCTGCAACGCACGTGCGACGACCTCGGCGAGCGCCGTCGGCGTCGCGCCCACGAATGGCATCGAGCCAGCCAGCATGCGATGAAGCACGACGCCCAGCGCCCAGACATCGACGCGATGATCGATGGCCTTCGAGGAGAGCAGCTGCTCCGGCGCCATGTAGCTCGGCGTTCCGACGGCCGTGTCCGTCGACGTGAGATCGACCCCGCCTTGCTCAAGTCGACGGCCTCGCCCGTCGGGATCACGTTGCGCATCCTGAGCTCGGAAGCGAGGTCGTGACCCTCGAGGTACTCCATGACGATGAACGGAAGCCCGTCCGTCGTCGCGTCGACATCGAGGACGCGAACGACGTGCGGCGATCGCAGGAGCGCCGCGGCTCGCGCCTCGCGCTCGAAGCGCGCGACCCCGTCGTGCGTCGGGAGCGCATCGGGCATGAGGAACTTGATGGTCGCCATGGATGCGAGCGAGGCTCGCCGCGCCGCCGGGCGCGAGGTCGACCTCGCGGACGTAGGAAAAATGGCCGTCGGCGAGCACGTCCAGCGTCCCTCTGCCCGACGCGATTCGCAGCTTCTCGGGCAGCGGACACTTGCCCAAGCTGCGGTCACGGAAGCGAACGCGTGCTCCCATCGTGTCGCATGCGATCGAGACCGTGGTGACGCGGTTGCGGAGGTCGCTCAGCTGCTTGGCGAGCCCCGGCACCCGCGCTCGCAGCTCCGGCGGCGCCGCTTTCTCGAACGCCTCGAGCTCTTCGAGCGCCTGCGGATATTCGCCCAGCCCCTGCAGCGCGCGGCCCTTGTTGTAGAGGAGCGCGGGATCCTTGGTCAGGCCATAGGCCTCGACGTACGCCGCGAGCGCATCGGCAGGGCGCCCGGTGTCGATCGCGTCATCCCCGCGCTTCTTGACCTCGGCGGCACGGGCCGTGGATTCCGCCGATGCGGCTTCCGGGCTTGCGGGTTGAGCGCTCGCGGGGTGAGCGCCCGCGAGAGGCGCATGGGCGCACACGAGCGATAGCGCGAGAACGGCCGCTACCGGCAAGCGCATCTACACGAAGCTTTCTCGTCGGCAGGGGTAACGCGACCGTACGACAAGTCGCCGCGCAGATGCGAGTCGCTTGCCCGGCGCGCGCTGAAGTAAGCTGCGCGCGCCATGAGTCAGTCCTGGTCTCTATACGCTCCCGTCACCGTGGCCGTCGCCGAGCGCGCGGTCGTTGACATGTACAAGGCGCTTGCCGCCGTCGTCGGGCCCGATCTCGCCGAGCACCTCGAGCCCGGCGAGGAGCTCGAGCCCCCGGAGCTCGGGCTGTGGCCCGAAGTCTCGGTGCCGCAGAAATCCGTCATTCCATCGGTCGGCGGGCGCGCCGGCGCCCAAAAGGCCCCGGCGCTCGCCGCCGACGAGGCCGCGGCCGCGCGGCTCGCGACGTGCACCGCGTCGATCGACATCGAGCATCCGAACGACTTCGACCCGGCGCTCGTCACTGCATTGCGCGCGCTCATCGCGAGCCTCGGGCCTTCGGTGTTCAGCGGGGGAGACGGCTCGGAGCTCACCACGTCCGAGTCGCTCCTCACGAAGCTCGAGACGTCGCTTGATCTCGCGGCCGCGCTCCGCAAGCTCGCCGCCGGCGAGTCGATCGGTGACGACGACGAGGAGGAGGAGGACGACGAGGACGAAGAAGAGGAGGACGAGCCCGCGCCGGACTCTGCGCGCCCCGAGATGCTCCGCATGCTCCTCGGCGAGATCGCGCAGCAGCCTCGCATCCGCCGGAAGGTGAGCGAGCTCCTCGGCAACGCGCCGCCGCTCGTCGCCACCGTCGCCGAGCGCCTCGCGCGGATCGGCGTCGAGACCGACGCGGTGTCCGCGAAGGCGCTGGGCTGCACCGAGGTCGACGTCGCTACGGCGCGAAAGACGCTCGCGACCATCTTTCGTCGCGCCGAGAACCGCTAGAGCGCCGATCACTTTGAAGTGAGCGCGAATCCCGTGAGATTCCCGAGCGGCGCGCGTCGTGACCCTACGTGATCATATGTGATCATATGCGATTCAAATCGTCGCACGAGGCGGCGCATGATCGGCTCGCTCTCGGAGGCGAGCGAATGGGATCGATGCACTGGAAGCCGAGCACGACGTACACGCGACAGGAGCAGTTCCTGATGAAGCGGCTGGTCCGGACTCGCAAGTTGTTCGGATTCTTGCGCGCGCATCGGCACGAGCTGTTCGATGACGCGTTCGAGGCCGAGCTCGAATCGATGTGCCGGGAAACAGGCGCGGGCCGAGCACCCGTGCCGCCTGCGATGCTCGCGATGGCGACGTTGCTGCAGGCCTACCACGGGATGTCCGACGCCGAGGCGGTCGAGATGACCGTCGTAGATCTCCGCTGGCAGCTCGTTCTCGGTCGCCTTGGGTCGACCGAACCGGCGTTCTCGCAGGGCGCGCTCTGCGAGTTCCGCGCACGTCTCATTCGCCACGATATGGACCGGCGGCTGCTCGAGCGCACAGTTGCCCTTGCGTCGATGACCAAGGCATTCGACGCGAAAAAGCTCCCCAAGACGCTCCGCATCGCCATCGATTCGATGCCACTCGAAGGGGTGGGCCGCGTCGAGGACACGATCAACCTGCTGGCGCATGCTGCCCGGAAGGTCATCAGCGCAGCAGCCTCGGTGCTCGACCGCAAGGCCGCAGACATTGCTCGTGCAGCAGGGGCTCCCATGCTCGCAGAGTCGAGCATCAAGAAGGCCCTAGACCTCACATCGCGGAACACGTCGAGACGCTGCTGATCCCACCGCCTTGCATCGTCTTGCCGTCTGCATGCCGCTCGCAGTCCTCGCTGGTCTTCGCACACTGCAAAACCACTTCCTTCGCGTAGGCCGCCTGGTAGCAGAATACTTTTGTCTCGAGGCCGCACATTCCGAGGTTCGATAGGGTGGACGGATTTCCCTCGCCGAAGCTTTGGCGCTCCCGCTCGCACTCCCCGCCGTCGGCGTAGCAGTAAGAGCTGACGTAATTCTGGTAAGCGCCTTTGCCCTCGAAGCACTTCCAGCTATCGGGCTTCTTGCCTGCCTTGGACGCGTCCCACGCGGTTCGCGGCGCTATGGCACCGCAGCCGGCCAGCAGTAGAGGGACCGAGAGCATCGCTGAGCGCCAGGACTTAAGGCTGATCATCGAGGTTCATTACCAGGAGGCGGAGAAGGACAGCAAGGCCTTTTCCGCCGCTCCCAGGTGCGCGGACTACGGGTACCCGATGGGTCGCTCAGAGAGTAAGCAACGTAGTGGGGATGGCTCGCAAGAGGGCGGCGCGGGGTCGGCGGTCGGAGCATGAGGTGGGCGAGATTTCGCTATCGCTGGACGAGGGCGGGCGGTTGTCGAGCGCCGGACAGGGGGCGGCCACGGCGCGACGTGTCGCGCGTTGGACGGTGGCGAGGTCAGGCGGCGACGGGTGGGTCGCGCGCGCGACGGAGCGCGGCGAGCAGGCGGTCGATGGACGCGGGGTCGTCACGACCGCGCGCACCGTCATGCGCCCTGCGCACCCGGTGCATCGCGTGACGTCCACGTCGAAGGTTCGGCGCAGGAGGGTGGCCCAATCGACGCGGGAAGGCGGCGCGTAGAGCGCGCCGCCAAGGAGTCGGTCCCCGTGCGCGATGGAGTGGATGTTCGGGGCCACCTGCAACGCCGCCCCCGTCACGAGGAGCGTCGAAGTCGGCACAGCCGAAGTCATGTACGTCTGCGACTGGCGCAGCACGCGACGATGAACCTTGCCCGCGATGACGACGGCATCGGCGTCCACGTCGAGGTGCGCCATCTCGCCGGCGACGATGTCGCGCTCCGCTTCCATCATCCGCTCGTGCAGCTCGCGCTCGAAATCAGCGAACGAACGAGGGCCTATCTTCGACCTCATTCCCTCAGTTTCGAGGAACTCGCGCAGCTTCTCCAGAGGCGTCGACTCCACTTCCTTCAGGTCACACGTGGCCGCTCGCGCGGCCGCCACTCGGCTCGGGCTCTTCATGCCGCGAGCAACGCCGCGCAGATCGCCTTAATTCCCAGGCTTCACCCGTCACGATCGGATCTCCACCCTGACGTGATGTGCGTGTTGAAGGACGAGAATCTCCTCGTCTACCGGATGTCGAACGACAAGCTCGGCCAGATCTGGGCAGTTCCGCTCGGCGGCGTGCTGAACTAGCACTGCTGCCGGAGGTTCAGCCTGAACGCGCGGTCGCGTGAGGCCTTGAACGGCGAGCTCCGGTCGGCGACGCGCGCAGGCAGAGCGGACAACGAGGCAGCCATCCGACGATGAGACGCGCAATCGCGAGTCGGATAGTCGCGAAGGAATCCGCGAAGTGTCGCTCAGGCCGCGCGGTCGAGCGAACGAGCGGGACGGACCCGTCTCGCCGAGGGGGGAAAAGACCGCATACGCTCGCCGACGACGAACGCGTAGCAGCAGAGGACGACCGAGACGTGATGATTCCAGCCCGGGAAGGAGCGGCCCTCGTAGTGATCGAGGCCGAGCTCTCCCTTGAGCTCCTCGTACGCGCGCTCGGTGCGCCATCGCTCCTTGATGGTGCGCGCGATCTGCTTCTTGCTCATTCGTCGCGGCAGCGTCGTGAGCGAGAATCTCGTGGGTCGACTCTCTCCGTCGGGCCACTCGATGACGAGCCAGAGAGACTCGCGATCGGAGGCGGGCGATCCGTCATCTTGAGCCACGACGACCCGACGGAAGCAGAAATTCGAGAACATTGGCCCGCGTGTTCCGTCGCGCCATGTCACATGGCGAAAAGCCTTCCGCCCCAGTCGACCCCGAGGTCGGCGGCAGACACGGAGTCCGCACTGCGTCGGCCGCGAGCGTCCAGAGTCCACACTTTCGAGGTGCCGTTGATGCCGACGGCGTAGTCGAGGCCGTAGGCCACGAGGCCGTTGCGGAGCTCCACCGACGTGCCATACGCCGCGTCCGCGAGAACAATCTCGCCGGGCAGCTTGTCATCGAGAGCGCGGACCACCAAGTCGAGAGCCAGCTCTGGCTTCGTCTTGAACGTCGTCTCCGATGGAATGCGCGCTTCCCGCCGCCGCGAGGGAGAATCGAGCCAGGTCTTCGGCAAGTAGAGAGCGAAGTCGATCGGGACATGCTCCGTCCGCGAAGCGACGCTCAGGCTGACGCCGACCTGGCAATTGGTGATCTTGCCTGCCGAGCCCGTGTACTGCCGCTGCACTCCGACCGAATG
>JAYTOQ010000709.1:0-3377 GCA_043747665.1 Polyangiaceae bacterium
TGGAGATGTTGGTCTCCCAGTTGTACGAGTTGCCGCGATCTCCGCCGCGGCGGATGAGCGTGGCGGCCTTGAGCACGTCGGCGGGAAAGCCGTCCTGCGCGAGCACGCCATTGAGGCCATAGAGCAGCGGCGAGATCGGCAACGACCGGCCGTCGTTCGTCTTGATGATGGTCTCGACGTCGATCTCGCCCGCGAGGAACGTGTCGGGGACCGCGCCCGGCGGCGGGGGCGGGGGAGGGGGCGGGGGAGGAGGCGGCGGCGGCGCCGTGCGCAGCGGCGGCGGCGCGTGATCGGTCTGGAAGCTGACGTTGTCGACGTAGAACGAATACGACGTCGTGAACGACTGGTTCTTGAAGGTGACGTAGCGGTACGGAGCCGACACGAGATCGGAGCAAGGGATCGTGACGCGGTGCCACGTGTTCGCCTTGAAGCCGCCCGGGATGTACGGGAGGAGCGCCTTCTGCGGATCGCTATCGAGACCGACGACCATCGACGGCATCGCCGCCGGCACCGCCGTGGCGCCCGGCGAGATGTCGAACTGAACGGTCGTGAACGTACCGACGGGGAAGGCCGGCTGGTTCCAGTCGTAGACGATCGTGAACGCACCCCACGCGCCGGTGTAGCTCGCCTTCACGGCGCTCGCGCCGGTGGTGCGGAACGGATCGCTCGCGAACGTGCTGGACCAGCCGCCTGCTGCGAAGCCGTTCTGCGCGCTGTCGGTGTATACTGCAATTGTCGTGGGCGCGGCGTCGGTCCAGCTCAGGCGAATGTTGTCGACGAGGAAGGAGACGTTGCCGGCGCCGCTCTTGTTGGCGAGCAGGACGCGACGGATGGGCCGGTTGGTCGGGTTGAGCGACGACATCGGAACGCTCGCCGCGTACCAGGTGTTCGCGACGAGAGCGGCCGACGTGAGCAGCGGCTTCAGCGTGACGTAGACGGGGGCCGTCGCGGGATCGTCGTCGTCGACGGCGACGGCGAGCGTAGTGAGACCGGCGTTCACCGTCGCGCCCGGGTTGAACGAGAAGGAGAGCTCGGTCTGCGAGACGCCGTCGTAGGTCTGGAAGGCGGGATCGATGGCGGCGGCGTACTCCGACGTCGCGGTCTGGAGCGTGACGGCGAGCGACGTCGTGCCTTCGGCCTTCGTGGCGGTGGTGGGCGTCACGGTGACCGCGGTGCCTGCCTGGACGAACGGGGCAGCGTAGCCGTCCGTGAAGATGGTCGAGACGCGCGCCGCAGGACGAGGCAGCACGATGAGGTTCGCGCCCGTGGGCGTGGTCAACGCTTCCGACGCGCTGCCGAAGCTCGTTCCCTCGGAGTTGCGCGCATCGGTGTCGACCGTGGGGTCTGGAGCGCAGCGCGCGGTCGCGAGCGCGAGCGCGAGGAGCGCGGCACTCCCCAGAGACCGCGGTGAAAGACAGCGCGGTGAACGTCGACCAGGATTACGAAGCACGCGTGAAAACGAGGCGGCGGACATTGGGCTTCACCGTAGTACAGAATGCCTCGTACGCTCGTCTAAGCGGGACGTTTTGCGACGTTTTGATACGCCCGGTGAATTGATCCGCGACGTTGCGGAGATCCACCCGTCTGCGAGGATGGGAGCGCATGAACACGGGTGTAGCGACCATCGCGCTGGTCCGTCACGGACGCTCGCTGGCGAACGACGACCCGCGCGTCTACCTGACGACGCCCGATCACGCGATCCCGCTTTCGCGTCCCGGCGATGATCCCGAGGCGTTGCTCGCCGGCGATCGGCTGGCCGCGCTCGGGTACGATCCGGACAACGTCTGCTCGTGGCGGTCTCCTTACAAGCGCTGCGTCCAGACCGAGGGGCTCGTGATGCGACGCGCGCTCGGAGAAGCGTTCGATCGGGTCAAGCGTCGCGAGTCGTTCCTCCTCCGCGAGCAGGAGTTCGGCGACTGGGACGGTCTCGACGAAGCGCAGATGCAGCTGCTCGATCCCGTGAAGTACGCGCGGCGCGCGATGATGACCGACCAGCGCGGACGCTTCTACTTTCGCTATCCGTCGGGCGAGAGCCGCGCTGACGTCGTGCAGCGCATCTCGGTCTTCCTCGGAAAGCTGCACCGCACGCGTTTCCAGCACCACGTCGTCTTCCTCCACGGCGTGACGCAGCGCGCCTTCCGGATGGCGTGGTTCAACTCGTCCTCCGACTGGTTCGAGGCAGAGCCGAACCCCATGAACGCATCCGTGCTCCTCATCGAGCGCGACGCCGAGCACGGATGGGCGGAGCGCCTGCTCACCTGAGCGCGATCGGGCCAGAACGCCACACCACGGACCTCCGAAGTCCACGGCCCCCCACAGCACGAGCGCGGCACCCGTTTCGCACGTGCATGGGATTTGATGAGCAAGAAGAAGCGCAAGAAGCAGCATGCGAAGTCCGCAAAGCAGCTGGTCGCCCGCACGGTCGCGGTCGCATCCGCGCTCGACCGGCGCGATGACGCGTCTTCGCTCGAGCCGTTGCTGCTCGAAGGCTCCACGCTCGCTGAGCCGCGGCACGTCGTCGAGGAGCACCGCGCATCGAAGCGCATCTCGTTCGAGGTGGAGCTGCATCTCGCCAGCGAGTCCCACTTCTTCTCCGGCCTGTCGGGCGACATCTCGGAGGGCGGCGTCTTCGTGTCGACCTATCGCGCGCTCGCGATGGGCAGCCTCGTCGATCTCGAGTTCTCGCTTCCCGGCACGGACCAGCCGATCCACGTGCGCGGCGAGGTGCGCTGGTATCGCGACGCGGCCCCCGATTTTCCGCCCGGCGTCGGCATCGCGTTCGACGAGCTGTCCGAAGATGACCGGAAGGTGATCCACCGCTTCTGCACGATGCGCCCGCCGCTCTATTACGACGACGTGGGGTGAGCGACGGGCGGCTTCGGCGTCCGACGCGAGCCGTACTTCGGAGGAGGTCGTGAGCTCGGCGAGCCGCGCACGGCCCCGCTCCCGCCGGCCGTTCGCGGGGCGCCGCGGCGAGCCCGGTGCCGCCGCCTCCGCCGCCAGGCCGAGCGTGGCGCGCATCGATCGTGCGATCTCGAGACCCGCGAGGAGACGCGCGCCGATCATCGTTAAGAGCCGCGTTCGACGTGCAAACGCGCGGCACGTTCCAGGTGCCGTTGCGGCTCGAGCGCTCGCACGGAGGAGCCGTTCTCACGCCTTCGCAGATCAGCGAGGTGGACGCGCACGTCGGGACGCTCTGACCGGAATTCAGGTTCGCGCCGAGCCGTAGTATGGAAGCGCGCATGATCCCGTGGGAGCTCATCGGCGAGGCACGAACGCCCGAGGGCACGCACATGACGCTCACGCGTCGCGGCAGCGAGTACATGATACTCGCCGACGGCAAGGATCTCATGTCGAGCCGCATGAAGGGCTCGGAG
>JAYTOQ010000710.1:0-4178 GCA_043747665.1 Polyangiaceae bacterium
ACCACCGGCCTGGAGACGCCGTCGTGACTCAGGCATGAGTTGACAAACCTGGCACGTCAGCCAATCTGCGCCACGTTGAGTCGCCACGACTCTCCCTGCCGTCTCGTCGCCGGAGCTTCATGATCCTCAGTAGGTACATTGCGAGCGGGCTCGCTCTCGGGGCGG
This sequence comes from Polyangiaceae bacterium, assembly GCA_043747665.1. Taxonomy (GTDB): domain Bacteria; phylum Myxococcota_A; class Polyangia; order Polyangiales; family Polyangiaceae; genus Labilithrix. The sequence goes on from JAYTOQ010000710.1 coordinate 166, forward strand.
GGCTCCTCACCGCGTCGGCGCTGCCGGCGTGCGGCAGCGACGCGACGAACAACAAGGACTTCGGCCAGCCGCCCAACGCGGCGATCTTCAACCCCGGCCTCGGCGGCGGTGACGGCTACGGCTACGGCAGCCCCGCATCGGTCACGCCGTTCGTCTGCCCCGACACGCTGAAGCGCTGTGCGTCCACCGTGACGTATCCCTTCAACGGCGAGACGTCGGTCGAGCTGCGCGGCGATTTCGGCGGCCCCGACACGTGGGTCACCGGCAAGCCCATGAAGAAGATGGGCAGCGTCTGGACCGTCGACATCAACGTCCCGTTCGCGAAGGCCATCCAGTTCAAGTTCTTCGTCGAAGGCACGACGTGGACCATCGACAACGCGCAGCCGAAGATCACCGACGACCAGAACAACACGAACAACACCCTGGCCGCGAAGACCTGCGATCCCGCCATCTGCGAGGAGGAGGGCGCGCTCCCCACGGGCGTCTTCGACTGGCGCGATTCGGTGATCTACTTCGTGTTCGTCGACCGGTTCTTCGACGGCAATCCGGCCAACAACTGCAACGTCCCCGGCGTCTCGACGGAGAACGGCAACATCGCCAACTACAAGGGCGGCGACTGGGCCGGTGTCACGCAGAAGATCAACGCCAACTACTTCAACGACCTCGGCGTGAACACGCTGTGGATCACGGTGCCCTTCAACAACCCCGAGGTGGCGGGGCAGGGCGTCGGCGGGGACACGCACCAGTACTCGGGCTACCACGGCTACTGGCCGAAGCTGGACAACAGCGACCCGACGCAGCTCCAGCCGGAGTCGTGCTTCGGCACCTTCGCCGAGCTGAAGACGCTCGTCTCCACCGCGCACGCGAAGGGCCTGAAGGTGCTCTTCGACTACGCGATGGTGCACGTCCACGACTCCTCGACGGTGTTCCAGGTGCACAACGACTGGTTCTGGCCGAACAGCAAGAACGGCTCGCCCGACTGCATCTGCGGCGGCGCCTACTGCAAGTGGGAGACGGATCCCGAACGCTGCTGGTTCACCAACTACCTGCCGCACTGGAACTACACCAACCAGGCGGCGCGCGACTATTCGGTCACGCAGGCCGTCGAGTGGATCAAGCAGACCAAGGACGCGTCGGGCTTCGGCGTGGACGGCTTTCGTGCCGACGCCATCAAGCACGTCGACATCTCCTGGCTCACCACGCTCCGCGCGAAGATCAAGTCGGACGTCATCGCCGCGCAGACGCCGCAGCAGCGCTTTTACATGGTCGGCGAGACCTACGACTTCGGGAACAGGGACTTCATCAAGAGCTACGTCGACCCCTCGACGAAGCTCGACGGACAGTTCGACTTCCCGCTCCGCGCCAACCTCGTGAACGCGGTGATCATGCGCACCGAGAACATGAGCGACCTCGCGTCGTTCATGAATTCGAACGACTACTTCTACGGCTCGAACGCCGTCATGAGCACGTTCATCGGCAACCACGACCTGCCGCGGATCATCCACCTCGCCGCGAACAACCGGCTCTGGGGCGACGACCAGGGCTCCGATGGCAAGAGCCTCTCGTGGAACGGTCAGCCCGGCGCGGTCGCGGAGCTGGCTGCCTACGAGCGGGTCGCGAATGCGTTCGCTGTACTCTACACGAATCGTGGGGCGCCCCTCGTCTACTATGGCGACGAGATCGGTCTGCCCGGCGCGGGTGATCCCGACAACCGCCGGCCCATGCCATGGGGAGCGTTGGGCACGAACCAGGCGTACTTGAAGGATCGCCTCGCGAAGCTTGGCGACATCCGCCACAAGCATCCAGCGCTGCGCCGCGGAACGCGCACCACCCTCGAGTCGAACGCGGACGTGTGGGCCTACAGCCGCATCACCAACGGCGACACCGTCTACGTCGCGGTCAATCGCGGCGACAGTGACAAGAACGTCACCACGCTCCCCTCGGGCGCGCTCACCGAGCTCGTCACGGGCGCGGCGGCGAACGGGCCCACCGTCTCGATTCCGGCCCGACAGACGCGCATCTTCGTTACGAAGTAGCGACTCGTGTATTCTCCACGCATGCTCCGAAGCTGTCTGGCGACCACGGCTACTGCGGCCACGTTCATCCTGATCGCGCTCGGCGCGTGCGCGAGCGCGTGCGGCAGCAAGCCCGAGCCCATGACTCCTTCGCTGTCCGATCCGGCTCACGCTGCCGATCCCGCGGCCGTCGGCTCGGCCGCGATGCCTGCCGCCTCGGCCGATCCGGGGGGCGCGAGCGGCGCGGCGGGCAACGACGATCGCCCGCATCGCCAGCGGAAGCCGTTCTTCATCCACAGCTCGTGCTCCGAGGTCGTCACCGTCGTGTTCGGCGAGGACCCGAAGGCGCAGGGCGCCGGACGTCGTACGGTGGCGCCGAGCTCCTCGATCGACGGTCCGCGTGACTCCGAGGGCAAGCAGACCGTGTGGTTGCTCGACGACAAGGGCGAGCCCACAGTGAAGGTGCACATCACGCGCGGCATGAAGCAGCTCGAGATCGGCCGCAGCTGCCGCACGCTCGACGCGCACTGAAGCCGAGCTGGGCTAAGATCCGGCAGTGACGTCCGCGCGCCGCACCTTCACGCGCTTGTGTCTGGCGGTCGCGGCAGCCGCGATCGCCGCGGGGTCGGTGCAGTGCGGCCTGCTCGGAGCGCCTGGCGACTACGCGAATGGCGGCGCAACCACCGATCCCTCGGGCGACGCAGCGGTCGACATCTCGGTGACCGGCGACGGCATGGTCGCGCACGACGCGGCGGTGGTCCTCCCCGACGGCAACGTCCCTTCGTCGATCGGCACGCTCGCGTTGATGGCGGGCGAGCGTCAGCCCACCTCGCCCGAAGACGATCCGGCATGGGCCGCCGACGCGTGGTCGGGGGTGCTCGCCGCCGACGGTCACGTCGCGACGTGGCGCATCGATCCCAGCGCGCCGATCGTCGGCTCCTTCGACTCGGCCGGCCTCGTCGGCGGCGCGTGGGTGATGATCAACATCGGCTTCGGCCTCGCCGGCGGCCGTGGCACCGCCATCCAGACGACGAGCTGGTCGCCCGGCGTCGCCGGAGACTGGAAGGCTGCGCGCGCCAACGGAGCGCCAGGCGGGCTCGACGAGTACGCCCGCGTCTTCGTCGGCAACCGCCTCTTCTACGTGGGCGGCGTGCGCACCGTCGCCGATCCCGACGGCGGACCGCCGACCTCGTTCTTCACGCGCGAGATGCACGTCGCCACGGTCGACCCCGTCAAGCCGGAGCTCGGCGGCACCAGCGATCCCGGCCAGCAGCTCAAGGATCCGCGCTCGCGGCCCGGCGTCCTCCTCGTCGACGGAAGCCTCTACGTCGTCGGCGGGCGCGCGCCGGTCGCCGCCGGCATCGCCTCGTCCGTCGAGGCAGCCAAGGTGGACGTGGCATCGGGCGCGCTCCAGGCGTTCGTGAACCAGCCTGCGCTCATGCGCGCAGGCGCCGAGCACAAGGTCTTCCTCCCGGCGCTCGCCACCGCGAACGGTCATCTCTTCGTCGCCGGCGGTCGCATCAACGGCGCGAGCGCCCCGACCGACGTGGTCCTCTCCGCCAAGATCAACGCCGACGGTACGCTCGGCACATGGCAGACGGTGACGAGCCTCCCCAAACCGCTCCACGACTTCGCGTTCATCGGCTTCAAGGCTCGCCTCTACGTGGCGGGCGGCGTTGGCACAGCCGCGCGCACCGACGAAGTCCTCTCCGCGACCGTCGCCGCGGACGGCACGCTCGGCGCGTGGGACGCGTCGAACGCGAAGCTCCCCGCCGCACGCTCCGATTTCGTCACGCTCGCCTACTGACGCGGACGTAGAATCGCGCTCGTGCGAGTCGTCGGTGTTTCCGCGTTGGTGCTCGCGCTGCTGTGCAGCGCTGCGCAGGCGCACGCCGACGCGACGTGCATCAGCGCCTACGAGCAGACGCAGACCCTCCGCAAGGACGGCAAGCCGCTCGCCTCGAGAGCGCAGGCGGCGGTCTGCTCGCGCGAATCGTG
>JAYTOQ010000711.1:0-2573 GCA_043747665.1 Polyangiaceae bacterium
AAAATACACCGTTGACCTTCTGCGGCCCGATGACAGAGTCCGCGGCGATCGCGTAGGCACGCGATCGCGACCTGGGCGGGGACTCCCGGGCGGCGAAGACCTCGGAGGATTTCATGCGTTCATTCGTGCGTCGGGCTCTTGCCACGACAGGTGCAGCCGTTTGTCTGACCGCGTTGCCGGTCGTCGCGCACGCCGAGCCGTCGCTCCACGTGGCGAGGTCCGCGCGTTCTCTGCACGTGAGCGCTGCGCGTTCGGGGCTCGCGGGACGTGCCGCTGCCGTCATCGACCACGAGGCGCTCGCCCGCGTCGCGCTCGGGCGAGCGTCGTCATTCGCCGCTGCCCATCACGCGTCGCTCGTCGCGACTGACACGCATCGCTTCGGCGACGGCGACGTCATCGTGCGCTTCGAGCAGACGCACGCCGGTCTGCCGGTCATCGGGCGCGGCGCGGCGGTGCGCCTGACCGGCGGCGGCGACGAGCTCATCACCGCCGTCGATCTCGAGGAGGACCTTCCCTCGACCCTCGCGTCGCTTGCTCCCGCCGCTGCCGCCTCCATCGCAGCGCGTCTCGCGACCGGTGACGTCGTCGCCGACGACGCGCATCTCGTCGTGTGGCCGCTCGCGAGCGGCGGGGCTCGCCTCGCCTACGCGGTGCTGCCGCGCATCCCCGCAGGCGTCCCGCTGTCACCGCGCATCATCGTCGACGCGCAGACCGGCAAGGTCCTCGAGGCGCGCGACATGCTGCAGTTCGCGAAGGCGAGCGTCTACCGCTTCAACCCCACGAAGACCCCCACCATCGAGAGCCTCGATCTCGCGCTGACCCCGGTGACGCCCGCGGCGCCGGCCCCCGCGTATCTCAACAACGAGTTCCTCTTCTCGTCGAACTGCATCGATCGCAAGAGCGTGCGCGATCTCAACGTCCAGGGCTTCAGCGCGAAGGTCCACGTCTGCGACGTCGCGCAGCTCGCCGCCGGCGACGCCGAGGGCAACTACGTCTACGCCCCGAGCGACACCGCCGGCGCGACCGCCTCGCGCAGCGACGAGTTCTCCGAAGTGTCGATGTACTACCACACGGCCAAGGCCTACGACTTCTTCCGACAGCTCCAGGGCGTCGCCGATGCGCAGGTGGTCGTCGACAAACCGCTGCGCGTCGTCGCGAACCTGCAGATCCCCGCCGGCATCGGCACGGGCAACCTCGCGCTCGCTGCCGATCCCAACACGCCGCTCGACACGTTCCAGAACGCCTTCTTCTCGCCGGCCGGCGGCGGTCTCGGCGCAATCTTCCAGCAGCTCTACGGCTTCAAGACCGGCGGCCTCTGGTTCGGCCAGGGACCACAGCGCGACTACGCGTACGACGGCGACGTCGTTTATCACGAGTTCACGCACGCGGTCGTCGACCACACGCTGAAGCTCGAGGCGTGGCACATCGATGCGCGCGGCGCGATCGACGCACCCGGCGCCATGAACGAGGGCCTCGCCGATTACTTCTCGTCGGCCATCACCGGCGATCCCGACGTCGGTGAGTACGCGTCGAAGGACATCTCTCAGAGCTTGGGCGTCATTCGCACGCTCGCCAACCAAGACAAGTGCCCCACGCAGGTCATCGGCGAGGTCCACTACGACTCCACGCTCTTCTCCGGCGCGCTGTGGCAAGCGCGCGCGAGCCTGCCCGAAGCCGATCGCAGCAAGTTCGACGCGGCGCTCTACAAGGCGATGCGCAACAACCCCGGCCGCGGCGATCTCGGCTACGACGATCTCGGCAAGCTGTTCCTCGCCACGCTCGGCACCGATCTCCCCGCTGGCGCGACCGCGCTCGACACCGCGCTCGCGTCGCGCGGCATCCTCCCGTCGTGCGAGCGCATCATCGAGCCGAAGAACGGCAAGGTCTCGGCGATCGATCCGGTGATCGGTGGCTTTGCGGCACCAGGTCTCCAGTCGTTGCCCGGCGCAGGCAAGCTCGCTCCGGGCATCATCCAGGCGCACGGCACGGTCGCCGCGACCGACACCAAGCTCACCGTCACCATCAGCACGAAGGCCGCACGTCCCGCGGGACCGCTCGGTGGCGGTGGAACGCCGTTCACGCCCGTCGCGCTCGTCAAGTTCGGCAAGGCCATCACGTGGACGAAGGCATCGGGCGGCTTCACGCACGACGCGAAGGCCGTCGACCTGACGAGCGGCACGAAGCCGGAGGCCACGTTCGACATCCCGGCCGGGACCACCGACGTCTACGTCCAGATCGCCAACAAGGGCGATGCCGACGGCGCTTACGATGCCCTGACGCTCACGCTCGCGGGTGCGGCGGTCGATCCGCCGGTCACCGGCGATCCGCCCGCCGCTGACCCGCCCGTCCCCGCGACCAAGACGGAATCAACGACCGGCTGTGGTTGTTCCACTCCCGGACAGCGCGATTCCATTCCCGTCGGCGGCCTCCTCGCGGGTCTGGCGCTCATCGCCGGCGCACGCGTCGTACGCCGTCGGCGGCGCTGATCTCCCCGACCCCGTACGCGCGCAAACCCCCTCCTCAGAGACGGTACGCCCTTCGTTTGCGCTGAAGGCTCGGCCGTTCTACCGTCA
>JAYTOQ010000712.1:0-5235 GCA_043747665.1 Polyangiaceae bacterium
TACGTGATGCCGATCGGCCCGACCGCGAGCTGCCCGAAGCCGCTCATGCCGTGCATCAGCACGATCGGATACGGCGCGCCGAGCGTCGCGGGCGGCGCGGGCGGCGCGGGCGTTGCGGGCGTTGCGCCTGGCGCCGCCGCGCCGCCGGTGCCCGTGGCCGGCGCAGAGGGAGCACCGTCGGCGGCGGACGGAGCGCCGGCGCCGGGATCGACAGGGCCCGCTCCGCTTCCGCATGCGAGCAGGCCGGACAGCGCGACCGCGACACAGGACCCGAGCGACGCGAACGACGAGGTGGGCTTCATGTTTCGGACACGAAAGATGTCGAAACGAAGGGTCCGCAGGTCGTCCCGGGCCCGTCTCGCCCGTGGTTTGGTGCGCCCGTGTAGGCGGGGACCGCGCCGAGGCCGGGCGCGATCGCGCAAGGACCGGCGCGATCCGCGCAAGACTGCGGCAGAGAACGCCTTGCCGCGACGCCGAGAAGTGCGCACGGTGAGGGCATGCAAGCGGCGCGCAGCATCCTGACGAGCATCGCGATCAGCGTCGTGGTTGCCGGCGCGATCGCCGCTCCTGAGACGAGCGCGAGCGCACAGAGCGATGCCGGCGCCTCCGGGAGCGCTGCCCTTCCCGCGTGTATCTCCGTCAAGACCGAAGCTCGCTACGTGCCGTACGGCTACAACCACGTGGTGATGCTGAAGAACGGCTGCTCGAAGGCGGCGACGTGCAGCGTGGCGACGGACATCAATCCACAAGCCACGTCGGTCGAGGTCGCTTCGGCGGCGAGCGTCGAGGTCCTCACGTTCACGGCTTCACCCGCGCAGGTCTTCCACGCGCGCGTCACCTGCAAGCTGCGCTGACCAGCGAGCCGCAGTCGCCGCAACGGTCCTACGCACCATGGCGCCGCGTTTGCTCCCGGGCCTCTCGTTCACGGGCGAGGCGCTCGGCGCGCATGCGCATGACGACGCGCGGGCGATCCTCGAGGGGCCGCCACCACGCGCGCAGGAAGAGGAAGACCAGCACGCCAGTCGGGGCGCTCATGAGATCCCATCGTCGCTCCGGCCGTGCCCCACACGTGCAACGACACGATCGCGTTGCGAGGAATCGCGAGCACATGGCCCCACCCGCAACGCGAGCTGGACGGCAAAGGCCAGGAAGCCCGTCGCGAGGATGCGACGGTTGACCATCGTCTTGGTGAGCGACTCCCGACCCCACGAGACGACGAACCCGGCAGTGATGACGACGCCGCCGCTCCACGCGCGACGAAGCCGCATAGCCATGCTCGAGTGAAGCTCAAAGCCTCGACCCTGCGCGTGGCGCGCGGGCCGAGGCTAGAACGAAACCGATGCGAGCGCTTGTGCCGGGGCGTTGGGTTAGAGTTCTTGCGAATGAGCCCGATCCGCGCGCTCTTGGGGATGTGCGTCGCGTTCCTCGTCCTCGTGGGAACCGCAACATCCGTGCGTGCGCAGGCCGCGCGGAGCGGTGCGGTCGCGCTTGCGGCGACCGCCGCGGCGAGCAGCCCGCCGCCCGAAGAAGAGGCCGCCGACTCGCCGCGCGCGAGCATGCGCACCTTCCTGGATCTGTGCGATCGCGCCCGCTACGAGGAGGCCGCCCACTATCTCGACGTGCCCCGGGGCGCCGAGAAGCGGTCGGCCGAACTCGCGCACAAGCTCTACGACGTCCTGCAGGAGCGGCTGTGGATCGATGCCGAGCACCTGTCGTCTACGAGCCTCGGCAAGAAGGACGACGCCCTCCCCGCCGGTACCGAGGAGCTCGGGAAGATCACCGATGCGAAGGGTCATCTCGTTCCGATCCGCATCGTGCATCACGACTCGCACTCCTCGGAGGACGAGGCGCGCTGGGTCTTCTCCCAGGGCACGCTGGTCGCGGTCGACGGCCTGCACGCCGCGCTGAAGGGCAGCTGGATCCGCGAGCACCTCCCCGCTCCGCTCCTCGCGCAGGGCCCGAAAGGCCTCTACTATTGGCAGTGGATCGCGCTGCCAGTGCTGGCGCTCCTGTGCGTGGCCGCAGGTCGGCTGCTGATGTCGCTCTCGAGCGCCATCGCGCGACGCGTCCTCGCGAAGCGTCCGTGGGGAGCGCGCCTGCTCCAGCGCCTGCGCCGTCCGGCCACCATGGGCTGGGCCCTGGTCCTCTTCTGGCTCGTCCTGCCCTACCTCGGGCTGACGCTCCGCGCCGAGGATCTCGTCCAGCGATCGCTCCGCGCGCTCGGCTATCTCGCGTTCTTCTGGGGGCTCGTGCGGACCGTGACCATCGCGGGCGACGAGATCGCCGAGGCGAAGTGGGCGAGCTCGCGGCGCAACATCCGCTCCATCACCGGCGTCGGCGTGCGCCTCGGAAAGGTGGTGGTCGCGGCGCTCGCGTTGATGGTGGCGCTGTCAGAGCTCGGATATCCCGTCACCACCGTCATCGCCGGCCTCGGCATCGGTGGCGTGGCGCTGGCGCTCGCCGCGCAAAAGACCGTCGAGAACCTGTTCGGCTCGATCTCGATCCTCGCCGATCAGCCGTTCGGCGTCGGCGACACCATCCGTGTCGACACCATCGAGGGCACCGTCGAGGTCATCGGGCTGCGCTCGACGCGCATCCGCACCGTGGAGCGCACGCTCGTCATCATTCCCAACGGCAAGCTCGCCGACATGCGGATCGAGTCTCTCGGTCCTCGCGATCGCATTCGCTTCGCGACGAAGCTCGCGCTCAGCCGCGAGACCACGCCGGCACAGGTCGAGGCGGTGGTCACGGCGCTGCGCAACCAGCTGCGCGAGCATCGCTCGGTCCTCAAGCAAGATGTGCTCGTGCAGCTCTCGGGGCTCGGCGAGTCGTCGCTCGACGTCGACGTGGCCGCGCCCGTCGAGACCATCGACGCCACGGAGTTCGCGAAGATTCGCCAGGAGCTGCTCCTCGTGTGCCTGCGCGTCGTCGAGGCAAACGGCGCGAAGCTCGCGGTGCCCGCGCGCCTTCTCGTCGCGTCGTCGGCGGCGCTGCCCATGGCGCCGAGGCCGCATTGATGGCGGACGGCGCCGACGACATTCTCGGGACCATCCTCGACGGCCGCTACCGCGTCGAGGCCGTCCTCGGCGCGGCGCATGCGGGGGGCACTGTTTTTCGCGGACGCGATGCGTCCGCGGGCTCGACGGTGGTGGTGCGCTGCCCGGCGATCCCCGACGGCCTCGAAGGCGCTGCGCTCGACGCCGCGCTCGAAGCGTTCGCTGTCGAGGCCGCGCAGCTCGCGAAGATCGGCCAGGGATCGAAGGACGTCGAGCGACTGCTCGCCTCCGGTGTCGCGGAGCGCAGCGAGGATGGCGCGCGCGTGCCGTACACCATCTTCGAGTGGCTGGCCGGGCGGTCGCTCGAGCGCCATCTCGCCGAGCGCGCGAGCAGCGGATCGATCAGCGATGCGCTCGTGCTCCTCGAGCCTGCCGCGCGTGCGCTCTCGATCGCGCACGCGATGGGGGCATCGCATCGTGACGTGCGACCAGCAAACCTCTGGCTCGCGGAGATCGGCGGCCGCACCGCGCTCAAGGTGGCGGCCTTCGGGCTGGCGACGCGCATCGGGCCCGGAGACACGGCATTCGCGCCGGACTACGGCGCACCGGAGCACTTCAAGAGGTCGTACGGCGCGATCGGGCCTGCGACCGACGTGTACGGGCTCGCGCTGTGCGTGATCGAAATGGTCACCGGAAAGCGCGCGCTCGAGGGCAAGGACGCGGGCGAGCTCTATCTCGCGACGAGCAACCTCGGGCGTCGTCCGACGTTGCGCGCGCACGGGTCGCACGTCTCCGACGCCGTCGAGGCGGTGCTCCAGCGCGCGCTCGCCGTCGACCCCAAGCGACGATGGCAGTCGGCGCGGGAAATGTGGGACGCGCTCCTCGCGGCGATGCCCGAGCTCACGCCTGCGCCGCCGAGCATCCGCATCCGGAAGACCAGCGATCGGCCGCCCGGGCTGGCCTCGGCCACTCATCCCGGCGTGCGGTCGTTCGCGGAGAGCTACGCGGATTCCGGGCCTGCGAGCGTGCCGCCCAGGCTCGCAGAGCTGGCGCGGACGGCGCAGGCGCCGAGCAACCGCCCGCCGCACGTCATCGCCGGCGCGGATGGTCGGTTGGGCGATTCCATTCGCGTCGCGGCGTCGACGCAGCCGGCGAGGGACCGGAGCGGGACTTGGGCATGGTTGGCGATGGGGGTGCTGGGGGTGGTCGTCGTTGCGGTGATCGTGGCGAAGGTCGGAGCGGGAGCGGGAGCGAGCAGCGCGGGAGCGGGAGCGAGCAGCGCGGGCGCGGGAACGAGCAGCGCGGGAACGAGCAGCGCGGGCGCGGGGGGCGAGCAAGCGGTGCACGTCATGCCTTTTCTCGCGGACATGGTGCGGGTGCCACCCGGGATGTTCGTGATGGGGTCGGATCACGATGGGAAGGGCGAGAGGCCGGCGCACCACGTGGTGGTCACGCATGCATTTTACATGGATCGCACCGAGGTGCGTGCCGATGCCTATGCGGTGTGCGTCGCGGACGGGGCTTGTTCGCTCAACAAGGTGCACGCCGGTGACCTCGTCGAGAGCGTGTTCGGTTGCAACACCGACAAGGAGCGGCCCAGGCATCCCGCCAACTGCATCGATCGCGCCCAAGCCGAGAAGTACTGCGCGTTCGTGAGGAAGCGGCTCCCCACCGAGGCGGAGTGGGAATACGCGGCGCGCGGCAACGACGGTCGCGAGTTCCCGTGGGGAAGCGCGGTGCCGACCCGGTGCGCGCAGGCGATCCTCACCGGCATGTTCGGCGAGTGCGGTGAGCGCAAGGGGACCAGGGAGGTCGCTACCACCACCGACGGCAAGAGCCCGTTCGGCGCGCTCGACATGGCCGGCAACGTCTGGGAGTGGGTGGCCGACGGCTGGGACGCCTACCCGGCTGCCGCTGCGCGCGATGCGGGTGCACCCGATGCCAGCGCGCGCGCCCTCCTCGATCCCCGGAGCCCGTTCGTGCCGACCGGCAAGGCAATCCTGCGCGGCGGCTCCTGGGACTACTCGGTCAGCAGCGCCAAGACGACCTATCGGCTCCCGTTCGCCGCGACGAGCGGCAACGTGAGCACCGGCGTCCGCTGCGCGCGCGACGCGGAGTGATCGGCTACGCTCGGTCCTGTCATGCCCGCTGCGGACCGAATCGGCAGCGTGATCGCCGGTAAATATCGGCTCGAGGAGCTCCTCGGCGAGGGCGGCATGGGCGCCGTCTTCAAGGCCAC
>JAYTOQ010000713.1:0-8677 GCA_043747665.1 Polyangiaceae bacterium
TGGCGCGGAGGATGTTCACGGACTCGTCGAGCGTGAGCACCGGCGGAAGCTCCACGGGACGCGGAACGGCGGCGGCGCTCGGAGCCGTGCTCTGCGCAGACGCCGGAGACGCCAGCACCCACGCGACCGTGCCGACGAAGACCGCAGCGATGGCACGATGCCACTTCAAGGTGTCACCTCGAGCGCGAGCGCTTGCTCGACCAGAAAGACCGAAGACCAGTAGGCCGCCAGATCGTCGAAGTACTCCTGGCGCACCGCGATGTACGTGCGTTGCGCGTCGAGATAGTCCATGAGCGGCGCCTTGCCGGCAGCGAACTGGAGCGCCAGTATTCGCCGCGCGGTCGCGGCGCGCGGCAGGAGCTCGTTCTGCATCCGCTCGACCAGGACGCGCGTCGTCCGGAACGTCGCGACTGCGCCCGCAACGTCCGCAGCAACGAGCGACTCGCTCTTTGCGTGCGAGAGCGCCAGCGCATCCACCTGGCCCCTCGCGCGGCGAATCTCGCCTTGGTGCTGGTAGAAGACTGGAAGGTTCGTCGCCACGCCGAACGTCAGAGTGCTCGGGCTCGCGGCCTGCTGCCCAACGCCGATCCCTGCAACTTGCATCGATAACGTGACGTCGGGAAAACGCGCGCGCTCCGTCACCTCCTGAGCCCGTACTGCGGCCATCGCCGCATGCGCGGCCGCACTGACGTCCGGCCTTCGCGAGAGGGCACCGCGCAACATGGCGGGCTCGTCGATGGTCTCGAGGGCCTTGGGAACGCTGAAGCCGAGCCAGCCCTCGTCGACAGTGAAGTCGGGGACGCGCGACGTGGCGCCGAGCAGCGCCGCCAGCGTGATTCGTGCGTTGCGCAGCGTTTGGTCGGCGAGCGCCACCTGCTGGTCTCCCTTGAGCTTCTGCGTCTCCACGCGTGCGAGATCCGCCTCACTGATCACGGCGGGATACCGCTTGCGTGTAAGATCTAGGGTCTTTTCGAGCGTCGCCTGGACCTCTCTGGCGAACGCGGACGCGCCCTCAGCGAGCGCGACCTCGACGTAAGCGGCCTTGACCTGCGCGACCAGCACACGCTCGACGTCGACGCGGTGCGCCTTCGCGGCGGCCAGCAACTCGAGCGACTGACGCACCCTCGCGCCTCGCTTTCCAGAGAGCGCGTCGATCAGCGCACCGTTGTCCGCAACCCCGTAGACGATCGATACGCGCGAACAGCCCGAGCACGGCGGATCGACGTTCTGGTTGAACGTCGGCCCGCCGAGCGCCGTAACGGTGGGGTTCTTCACTTGCTCGGCGGCCGTGACACCTCCGGTCGCCGCGCGCGCTGTCTGGTCGGCGAGGAGCAGGTCGACGCCGCGCGACCGGAACGTACGGAGCGCGGCCTCGAGGCCGAGATGGTCCGGAATCGTCAGCGGCGCCGGGACGGTCACCTCCGCATCCGCATCCGCACGCGCATCGGCGGCGGTGCACAGAGCGCCGAGCACGACGGCGAACGCGCCGGCAAAAGAGATACGCATCGCGCGAGACACGATGACCGGAGACTAGTCGCAGTGCGTTACCTGTGAATTAAGAAGCTGTAAGATCCACGGGTGATAGCGGCGAAATGCAACAGCGTTGATACGGTGTCCGATGTGAAAGTCCTCGTGGTCGAAGACGATGCCAAGCTTTCGCGCTTCCTCATTCGCGTCCTCGTCGAGGAGGGGTTCACCGCAGACGGGTGCGCCAGCGGCGCTGATGCGATCGCGCAGGCCTCCTCCCGGCTCTACGATCTCATCGTCCTCGACTGGATGCTTCCCGACGTCGACGGCCTCGCCGTCTGCCGCCAGCTCCGCAGCCAAGGAGTGAGCACGCCGATCTTGATGCTCACCGCGCGCGGTGAGCTACGTGAACGCGTTTTGGGCTTGGAGACGGGAGCGGACGATTACCTCGTCAAGCCGTTCGAAGTCGAGGAGCTCGTGGCCCGTATCCGTGCGCTGGTACGACGGGCGTCGGGGTTCGCCAAGCTCGGAGTCGGGCCTCTCGAGCTGGACCGCGTAGGTCGCGAGGTGAAGCTTGCGGGGCAGGTACTCGACTTGACGTCGCGCGAGTACGCGCTCCTGCTCGATCTCGTGCACCACGCTGAAAAGATCGTGACGCGTACGGAGCTGCTGGCCCGGGTCTGGGGAACGAGCTTCGACCCGGGGTCGAACCTGGTCGAGGTTCATGTGAGCAGGCTGCGTGACAAGCTCGGCGACCACGCCTGGATGATCGAGACGGTACGCGGAGCGGGTTACCGGCTCACGGCAATATCGGCGCGATGAAATTCAGGACTCGCCTCGTGCTGACGTTGTCGGCGGCGACGGCGGTCACAGTGGCGAGCGCTTTCGGAGCAGCATCCTTCGTGGTGGAACGTTCCGAAGAACGACAGCTGGACGAGGCGCTCCGCACGGAGGCGTACGTAGAAGCCGGCGAGATCGGCTCGCAGCGCGGCACGCCACACGTCAGCAGCCGCGGCGGACCCAAGGCTGACGACATCGGACGCCTGAAAAAATACGCGGTCGTGTACGAAGACGACGGCCGCGCGGTCGACATCACGTCGTCATTCGCAAGCGGAGCACCGCCGTTCCACGACGTCTCGCACGCGCCCGGAGCGACCTTCGATTTCTGGTACAAGAACGAGCATCTCCGCGGCGTCTTCGTCGCGATTCCCGAGCACGAGCACGAGGTGCTCCTGCTCGCCGCGCCACGCACCGACATGGAGAAGGACAACGAGTTCCTTCGGCAGGTCATGCTCGCGGCGGCGTTACTTTCGATCGGCTTCACCGTGCTCGTCACGTGGCGCGTCGTTCGCAGGTTGACCCGCGGGCACGATGCCATCACTGACGCCGCGCGCCGCGTGGCCGCCGGCGATCTCGCGGCGCGCACTTCGCTGCGGTCCGGCGACGACGAGGTGGTGCAGCTCGCGCACGACGTCGACGAGATGGTGCGTCGCCTCGAGATCCTCGTGGAGGGCCAGCAGCGCTTCATCGCGCACGCCGCTCACGAGCTGCGCTCACCGCTGACGTCGCTCTATGGCGAGCTGCAGCTCGCGCTCCGTCGATCGCGGAGCGCCGACGAGTACAAGAGCGCGATCGAAGAGGCGCTCGACTCGGCACGGCGCCTGAAGGCGCTCGCCGAGGATCTCCTCGCCCTCGCGCGCATCGGCGCCGAACGCGAGCCCTCGCGCACGCCCGTCGCGCTCGACGAGGTGGCGAGGAACGCCGCGTCGTGGGTCTCGCAGGAAGCGGCGCGACGCAGGGTAGAAGTCGCGATCGACGCCGACGGATCGACGGTGCTCGGACATGCGATCGACCTCGAGCGCTTGCTCAGGAACCTGATCGACAATGCCGTGCGGCACTGCCCCGAGGGCGGTCATGTCCGCGTCGAGGCCCGAAGCCAGGGCGACATCGTGGAGCTCTCCGTGATCGACGACGGGCCCGGCGTCCCGGCGAACGAGCGCGACCGGGTGTTCGAGCCCTTCTTCCGGGCGGCGAGCGAGCGCCGGCGCGACGACGGCTCCGGCCTCGGCCTCGCCATCGTCCGGGAGATCGCCCGCGTCCATGGCGGAGACGTGACCGTCGAGGACGGACCGGACGGAAAAGGCGCGCGTTTCCGCGCGCGGCTGCCCGCGGCCCCTGCGACATGACGCCCGAAGACCGTTGCAAAACGCGACGGTTGCCCCGTACTTTGGAGACGTGGTTAGGAGCGGCCCCGATCTCACCAACGAGCAGCTCGGACGCCCGATGCAGAACAGCGCGTTCATCCAGCACTGCGGGCTTGCTGACTCGTCGAACGCGGACATCTGCGTGGCCGTGAAGAAGGGCAAGCCGCTCGGCGTGTCCGTCAGCACGGCGCCGATGAACAACAAGGTCGCCGCCTGCATCGACAAGGCAACGCGCAAGCTCGCCTTCCCGCCGAGCGAGAAGGTCGACGTGGTGAAGCAGCACTTCTGACTTCGTCGACTGGACGCCCCGGCCGGTCCTCCACGGGCCGGCACGGGTCGCTGGGAGACTTCACTTCCGCCGGCGGGGTGGTCCGCTCAAAGAGCCCAATCGCCGGCGCGCGTGAGCCAGCGTGCGAGCATCAATGGCAGCAGGTAGTTTCCGCCAACGTAGAGACGAGGCAGCTCGAATCGATCGTCGGTCGACCGCACGCGGCGGTCGCGGACGGTCGTGGCCGTCGAGAAGCCTGCCGCGCGCACCGCGGCGACCGCGGCCGCGTCGTAGCGACCGAAGGGGTAGCTGAAATGCACGACCGGCGTTCCAGTCATATCCTCGAGGTCCGTCTTGGAGCCGAGCACCTCGCCGCGCAGCTGGTCGCGCGTCGAGCAGGTCGTCAGATCGATGTGTGACCGCGTATGGGCCCCGACCTCCATGCCCGCGGCATGCCATGCGACGAGCTGACGCCGCGTCATCATCGGCGTGCGAACGCCAAGGACATCCGCATCCCACTCGTTGAACGAACCCAGATACCCGCTCGTCACGTAACACGTGGCGGTGAAGCCGTGGCCGAGCAGGATCGGTAGTGCCTCTTCGACGTTGTCGGCAAATCCGTCATCGAACGTGAGCACCACGAGCTTCTCCGGCCGGTCCGGCGGGGGGTCCCCGCCGAGCAGAAGCTGCGCCGCCTCGCCCATCGAAGTGCCGCGGCACCCGAGAGCAGCCAGCGTGCCCAGGTACGCGTTCAAGCGACGCGGCGAAAGGTAGAGGCTGCGTGTACGCGCGCTCGCTGGCGGGACCGCGATACTGTGAAAGTTGAGGATCGGAAACGACCGCATCAGGTCATGCCCTGCGGCAACTGGCGCGCTCGTCAGGCATCGTTCCGAGCTCGTCGTAGACGTCTGCGTACGAAGCGCACATCCGTTCGATGGCGTGCTCGGACTCGACGTAGTGTCTCGCCGCGGCGCCCATCGCCCGCGTACGCGAGGGGTCGTCGCTTGCGGCTCTCATGGAGGCAACGAGCGCCTCTACGGTGTGCGCGGAAGGTTCTCGGAGAACCCAGCCTGTGACGCGGTCGACGACGACCTCCGGGACACCACCGACGCCGAACGCAATGACGGGCCGGCTCATCGCTTGGGCCTCGAGCAGCGCAAGGCCGAGCGACTCGCTCCGCGACGCGCTGACCACGACATCGACCTCCGCCAACACTCTTCGGGGGTCTCTGCAGAAGCCGTGGAAGCCGACGCGGTCCGCGATCTGCAACCTCGCGGCGAGCCGACGGAGGCTCGCGAGCTCGGAGCCGTCGCCGATGACCTCGAGGCGAACGCCTTCGAGCCGCGCGACGGCCTCCAGAACGAGGTGAGCCTGCTTCACGGGCTCCAGGCGAGAGAGGATCCCGAATGCAACTGGCTTCCCCGCTCGTTCCTCGACCGGCGGCGCGAAGTAACGGGTATCGACGCCGTTCCGGATGGTCCTCACGCGACACCCCAGGCCGCCGACATGGCTGCGCATGAAGCGTTCGACGTCGGCGCTGACGGCAACGGCGCGATCCGCCCGGCGGAGCGACCACCGCGTGAAGGCCGCGCAGCTGGGGTCGACGAAGTAACGCGTGTCATGCTCCGTTCGGAGCACGCGCACACCAGCGCGCCGGGCGGCGCGCGTCCCCACGACGTGAGACTGGAACGTGTGAAGGTGAGCGATCGTGGCGTCCTCGGCGCGCATGACACCGGCCAACCAGGCGACGTCCGACCAGCCGAGGGACCGCCACAGAAAGGCGAGGGGATTCTCACGCACTCGTCCGCGATCGTGGACGCGGAGTCCCGCGTTCCTGAAGAGCGCTGCGAGGCGACCGCTGGGCGTCATGAGCGCTACGGCATGACGTGCCCGTGTCGCCTCGGGTCTCGACGCGAGCTCGACGAGAAAGCGCTCCGCGCCGCCGCATTCCCCGGCGACAACCACGTGGACGACGCTTGGCCCGACTGGCTCCCCCAGCGGCGTCCGCTTTCGACCCCCGCGATCTCTGTCTTCACGGTGTGGCGTCCAGAGCGCTGGCGCCTCGAAATGAACAGGCATCGATCCGGCGCTCCCCGCCCGCCAGACGGCGCCGCGGTTGCCTTTAGCTAGCGCACGCTGCGCCGTACGACCACCCAGCGCGCCCTCCAAATCGCCTCATGCGGCTAAAAATTTATAAGTTGTTGCCGCCGCGGTCAACGAGGGCGCTCGCGAGGGCGGGGTGAGCCGCGCACACATCCAGCCCCGAGAGGATCACCAGCCGGCACGCGTGGGGATCGCGCCGCCGCGAAGGGCGCTGGTAGAGATCGCCGCCCGACCAGCCTGCGAGGCCCGTGTCCGCCACGATGAGACCGAACCGGTCGCCGTCGAGGATCAGATCGAGCGCGTTCTCGGCGGAGCGGGTCTCGATCAGCGGGGGACGTGAGCTTTTCGCAGCGGACGAGGCTAACGCGCTAAGGCGCCGCAGATAGCGGCGGGCGCGAGCCGGCGCGATTCACCCGAAAGCCGACCACCTCGAAGACGAGGACCGGCTTTGCACGGCCCTTCACGGTGATCTCGCGGACCGCGCGCGTCTCGATCTCGTTGTCGAGGAGCGCATTCGTGTCCTCACTGATGAGCACGTCGGTGCCGAGCTCCTTGGTCGAGCTCTCGAGGCGCGAGGCCAGGTTCACGGCGTCGCCGATGACCGTGTACTCCATGCGCGCCTCGCTCCCGATGTTGCCCGCGACGACCTCGCCCGTGTGCAGGCCGATGCCGGTCTTGATGGGCGGCGCGCCCCGCGCGACGAGGCGCTCGTTCAGGACGGCGAGCGCGTGGCGCATGCGGACCGCGGCGCGTACGGCACGGCGCGCGTCGTCGGGCTTCGAAACGGGCGCGCCGAAGACCGCCATGATGGCGTCGCCGATGTACTTGTCGACGACGCCGCCCTCTTCCATGATCACCGTGACCATCTCGGTGAAGTACTCGTTGAGGAGCTTCACGAGCTCGTGAGCGGTCATGGTCTCGCTGATTGACGTGAAGCTGCGGATGTCGGTGAAGAGGATGGTGACGGTCAATGCCTCGCCGCCCAGCTCGACCTTTCCGCGCATCAGGTGGTCCATGACCGACTGGGTCATGTACTTGCCCATCGTGGCGCGGAGCTTGTCGCGCTCGCGCAGGCCGTCGACCATCGAGTTGAAGCCGGAGGCGAGCAGCTCGATCTCGTCCCCGGTCTTCACGCCCTCTACGTGCGTGTAGTTGTCCTTCTCGATGTTCTGATACGCGCCATTCAGGCGCGCAAGGGCGCGGGACATCAGGGACGCCAGCCGCGAGCCCATGACGATGGCGATCAGCGCCGCGATGACGAGAACCACCACCGTGAGCGCGAGGTTCTTTCGGACGACGCCGCGGACGCGCGTCATGTCGAGGGCCGCGACCACCGAGAAGCGCCCCGGAACGCCCGCGAACGGCCCCGGCTCGAAGCGCGTGGTCGCCCACGCCTTGCCGTCGACGTCCACGAGGGCCTCGCCCTTGTCGCCCGCGAGAGCACCTAGCGGAAACCCGGGGGTACGCGTGCCGACGTCGTGATCGCCGTGCGCGATGGCGAGCTCGACGCCCAGCTTCGCGCTCGTGTTCGCCAGGTATTTCGCATCGATCGTCATGCACGCGACGACGACGCCCGCGCTCCGTACCGAGCGCGCCATCACGAACGAAGGGTCGGTGCTCTTCGCGACCGAGCAGCCTTCGGGGACGATGACGCGCGTCTCGGCGACGCCCTTGTCCAGCGATTCGATTCCGGCGAACGAGCCGCGAGACAGCGCCGGTCCGGCTAGACCGACCTGCGCGAGCACCTTGCCGGACGCTGCGTAAACGACGAACGCGGTCCCCGGATACGCCTCGTGGAAGACCTTCAGCTCCTCCTCGGCGGCGGGCTCGTCGAGCTTCGCGAGCGCGTGCTGCAGCTCGTCGGAGTCCGCGAGGCTGCGTGTCGAGGCAACGAGGTCGCCGATGTCGTCGACGAGCTCGACCTCGAAGCCCTTCACTGCCTCGGGCACGCGATCGTCGACGACGTCGACCAGCTCGCGTGTCATCAACCAGTGCAGCAGCGGCAGAACGGCGAGTGTCGCGAGCGCCGAGAGGCCCACGAGCGTCGTGAGCTTGGCGCGAACCGTCTTGAGCAGCGCCATCGTATGCTCGCTTACGCGGGTTACTTCTTCTTCGGCCGCGGGGCGGCTTCGGGGGCGGGATCCTGGTCCGCGATGATGAACTGAACGCGTCGGTTCTTCGCGCGGTTGCCCGCCGTGACGTTCGGGACGAGCGGCTTGCTCTGTCCGTAACCCACCGCGGTCATGCGGTCGGCGCCCACGCCGTGCGATGACAGCCAGAGGACGACCGCGCCTGCGCGATCGTTGCTGAGCTGCTTGTTGTGGTCGGGCGTGCCCGTGTTGTCCGTGTGACCCTGGACCTCGACGCGCTTGATGCGGGGGTTCTTGATCAACACGTCGGCGATCTCGGTGAGGAGACCGTTCGACTCGGGAAGAATGGTCGCCGAATCGATGGCGAACTGGATCTGCTGCTTGATGAAGATCTCGCCCTTGCCGACGGTGACGTTGGCGTTCTTGGGGCGCTTCTTCAGCGGGAGATCGGCGTTGTTGTCGACGCGTACCTTCACGTCGAGGTTCTCGGTGAGCGCGAGGTAGCCCTCGGCATCGACCGTGAGCTGCGACGTGCCGGGCGCCAC
>JAYTOQ010000714.1:0-11732 GCA_043747665.1 Polyangiaceae bacterium
TCGTTGGCCTCATCGGCTTCGGGGTGGTGATGGTCTACAGCTCGTCTGCCGTACAGGCGACGCTCCGCTACCACGACCCGCAGTTCTTCCTGAAGCGTCAGGCGGCCTACGCGGCGGGCGGCATCGCGATGTTCTTCGTCCTCGGGCTCGTCGACTATCACCGGCTCTACAAGGCGACGTATCCGGTGCTGGGCGGCGTCGGCCTCCTGCTCATCGCGTGCGTCGTCGGCCTCGGTCACAGTGGCGGCGGCGCGACGCGCTGGCTCTCCATCGGTCCCGTTCACGTCCAGCCCGCCGAGATGGCGAAGCTCGCGCTCGTGACCTGGCTCGCCTACTCGCTCGCGAAGAAGGCGGAGAAGGTGAAGACCTTCACCGTCGGCTTTCTCCCGCACCTGCTCGTCGCCGGTGTCTTCATGTTCCTGTGCATGAAGCAGCCCGACTTCGGCAGCGCCGTCGTCCTCTTGCTGCTCACATTCACGATGCTCTTCGTGGCGGGCGCGAAGGTCGGTTACATCCTCGGCGCTTCGATCCTCGGCGGCGCGTTCGGTGCCATCTCCATCATGTCGAAGCAGTATCGCTACGAGCGGTACCTCGCTTGGATGAACATGGACCAGCACCGCGCGGACCTCGCGTACCAGCCGTTCCAGTCCGTGATGGCGTTCGGCTCCGGCGGCACGTGGGGCAGCGGCATCGGCAAGGGCCTCCAGACGCTCTACCTACCCGAGGCGCACAACGACTTCATCGCCGCGATCGTCGGCGAAGAGCTGGGTTTTGTCGGTATTTTGGCCCTTTGTCTCGTGTATCTTGCAATCACCGCGCGCGGTGTCCGCGCGGCCTTCCGCGCCCCGGACGACTACGGCTCGTACCTCGCGTTCGGCATCTCGGCGATGTTCGGCGTGCAGGCGCTCGTGAACCTCTCCGTCGCGCTCGCCATCCTGCCGACCAAGGGCCTCACGCTCCCGTTCCTGAGCTTTGGCGGCTCGTCGCTGCTCGTGAACGCGGTCGCCGCGGGCATCCTGCTCAACATCTCACGCCAGGGCGCGCCGCGTCCGGTCCTCGAGTCCGAGGTCCTGACGCCGCCGGCGCCGCCGGTGGAGGACACCGTCATCGCAGATGCGCTGGCAGCCGAAGGCGCGGCCGAATGAAGACTATCCTCGTCGCAGGCGGAGGCACCGGGGGCCATGTCTTTCCCGGCCTCGCCGTCGCTCATGCGCTCACCGATCTCGCCGACGTCGAGGTGGTCTTCGCCGGCACCGCGCGCGGCATCGAGACCCGTGTGGTGCCTCAACACGGCTACACGCTCGAGCTGCTCGAGGTCGAGCCGATGAAGGGCGGCGGCCCGGCCCGCGCCATTCGCGGCGCGCTTGTCGCGGCGAAGGCCATGCGTCATGCGACGGGCCTGGTTGGGCGCATCCGTCCCAGCGCGGTGCTCAGTGTCGGCGGCTATTCCGCGGGCCCAGCTTCGCTCGCGTGCGTGCGCGCGAAGATTCCGCTGGCCATCCTCGAGCCGAACAGCACGCTTGGCCTCGCCAATCGCCTGCTCGCGCCGTTCGCGGCTCGGGCGTACGTCGCGTGGGCGGAGACCGCGCGGCACTTCCGCGGTGATCGCGCGCGCATGTTTGGCGTTCCGCTGCGACCCGGCTTCGAGCCGCGACCGTATCTTCCCGCGGTCGAAGACGCCCTCGCGCACGCCGAAGACGCGCCGCCCGCCATTCGCGTGCGACGCGTTCTCGTGCTGGGCGGCAGTCAGGGCGCTACCGCGCTGAACGAGCGCGTGCCCGATGCCATCGCGCGTGCGGCGAAGAAGGTCGGCGTCATCGACGTCGTCCATCAGACCGGCAAGGATCGCGAGGCGTCGGTACGCGAGGCGTATGCGCGCGCCGGCGTCACCAGGGTCAAGGTCGTGTCCTTCGTCGATGACGTCGCCGAGCAGATGGCCATCGCCGACGTGATCATCGCGCGCGGCGGCGCCGTCACCGTCGCAGAGATCGCCTCGGTCGGCCGGGCGTCGATCCTCGTCCCGTTCCCGCATGCAGCCGACGATCACCAGGCGAAGAACGCCATGGCCCTCGCCGACCTCGGTGGCGCCATCTGCATCCGCCAGGAGGCCGCCGACGATGTGCGTCTCGCGAGCGAGCTCACGCTGCTCTTCGGCGACGAGGAGCGACGTGCTCGGATGGCGCGCACCGCACGCGAGCACGGGCATCCTTACGCGGCGCTGGACGTCGCTCGCGACCTCTTGGCGTTCGCCGGCATCAAGCCGCGCCCCAAGCCGACGCCGCCGAACAAACCGCTCAACGGCGGCAGCGGCGCGTCGTCGTCGGCCATCAAGATTCCGGTGAAGGGAGTCTCCTGATGTTTCGCGGACGCGTACGTCACGCACACTTCGTCGGTATCGGCGGCATCGGCATGAGCGGGCTCGCGGAGATCCTGCGCACGATGGAGTTCGACGTCTCCGGCTCCGATCTCAAGCCCAACGACCTCACGCGTCGCCTCGAGACGATGGGTGTGCGCGTCGACGTCGGTCACCTCGCGAAGAACGTGGAGGGCGCCGACGTCGTCGTCTATTCGAGCGCCATCGACGACGCGAACCCGGAAATTCAGCGCGCCCGTGCGCTCGAGATCCCCATCATCCCGCGCGCCGAGATGCTCGCGGAGCTGATGCGTGTGAAGTACTGCGTGCTCATGGCCGGCTCGCACGGCAAGACGACGACGACGTCGCTCGTCGCCACGGTCCTCCGTGCCGCGGGCCTCGATCCCACGGTGGTGGTCGGCGGCAAGGTCAACGCGCTCGGCTCCAATGCGCGCCTCGGGGAAGGGGACCTCTTCGTCGCCGAGGCCGACGAGAGCGACGGCTCGTTCCTGAAGCTCACGCCCACCATCGGCGTCATCACCAACATCGACGCCGAGCACCTCGATCACTACGGCACGCACGAGAAGGTGAAGGAAGCCTTCGTGCAGTTCGCCAACAAGATCCCGTTCTACGGGCTCGCCGTGCTGTGCCTCGATCATCCGCACGTGCAGGCGATCATCCCGCAGATCCAGCGCCGCCACGTCACCTACGGCGTCTCGAAGCAGGCCGACTATCGCGCGAAGAACGTGCGCTTCTCCGGGCTCTCCACGCACTTCGAGGTCTGGCGGCGAGGTGAATCCCTCGGCGACTTCACCGTGAAGATGCCCGGTCACCACAACGTGCTGAACGCGCTCTCGGTCATCGCCGTCGCCGACGAGCTCGAGGTGCCCTTCGACGTGGTGCGCGAGGCCATCAAGAGCTTCCACGGCGTGCAGCGTCGCTTCACGGTGCTCGGCCAGCCCGCCATCACCCGTGAGGGCAAGACCGGCGACGTCATGATCGTCGACGACTACGGCCATCACCCGGCCGAGGTCGAAGCCACCCTGGACGCTGCGCAGAACGGCTTCGATCGTCGCGTGGTGGTCGCGTTCCAGCCGCATCGCTACACGCGCACGCAGTCGCTCTTCGACGACTTCACGCGCGCGTTCAACAAGGCCGACGTGCTCATCGTGACCGACGTCTATGCCGCCGGCGAGAAGCCGATCCCTGGTGCGACCAGCGAGGCGCTCGTCGAAGCCATTCGCGCGCACGGCCATCACAACGTGCGGCACATCGCGGACAAGAGGCAGATCGGTGCGGCGCTCATCGAGCTCGCGCGCCCCGGCGATCTGGTGATCGCGCTCGGCGCCGGTGACATCAACGCCAGCGCGCGCGAGCTCCTCGCAGCGCTCGAGCAGGAGAAGACACCGTGAGCATGGCTTCTTCGACGCCTCCTCCTCCGCGCAGCGGCAACACCCGCCGCAAGAGCGGACCGCCCAGCAAGCGCAACGGCGGGAACGCCGGCAACAGCGCTGAGCGCCCGAGCGAGCTGCCCGTCGCCATTCCGGTGAAGGCCGCGCCGCGCGGTGAGTCGAACGCGATGAGGATCGCGCGCGGCGTGATCGGCTTCGTCATGGTGGTGGGCATCGGCGGCACGGTCGCGTGGGGCGCGCGCCAGTACGTGAAGACCAGCGCGCGCTTCGCGGTCAGCGAGATCGTCACCACGGGCGCCAAGCGTCGGTCGCCCGACGAGCTCGCGTCGATCGCGGGCATCGCCAAGGGGCAGAACGTCTTCGGCACCGATCTCGATCGGGCGCGCGGACGTCTCATCGCCGATCCCTGGGTCAGCGAGGCGACGCTCGCCCGGCAGCTGCCCGGTACGATCTTCCTGCGCGTCGTCGAGCGCGAGGCCGGTGGCATCGTTGCCACCAACGACGGCAGCGCCAAGGCCGCGGGCGGCGAAACCTACGTGGTGACGCGCGAGGGCGCGATCATCAAACGCCTAGAATCAGGCGACCCCACGGATCTTCCGATCGTCACCGGCGTCGTCCTCCAGCACCTCATAGATGACCGCGAAGGCGCGGCGCGTACCGTGCGACGCGCGCTCGATCTCGCCGCCGACTACGAGCACACGCCGCTCGCGACCCGCTCTCCGCTCGAGGAGGTGCACGTCGAGGCCAACGGCGAGATGACGCTGGTGATAGGCAAGAGCGCCGTCGCGCTGCACATGGGCGCGCCGCCGTACCGTCGAAAGCTGGAGCAGGCGCTGCGCGTCGTCGCCGAGCTGGATCGTCGCGGCGCAAAGCCCGACTCGATCATGCTCGACAACGAAGCACGCCCCGACCGCGTCGTCGTCCGCATGCGCTGAGCGGCGCTGAGCGTGACGATGCCGCCTGGTTACGCGCTCGGAGCGATGACTCCACGTCTTGACAGGGTGACGAGCTCCTCGTCACCCGCGTCGGTCACTCGAGGTCGGCCAGCGAAACGAGTTGTTCGACGGAATCGGCGACTTTCTCAATCGTATCCTTGTCCAGCCCAAGAGGGCTTTCGGACGCCGCCTCATGGGGAATACGAACGACGGCCCCGTCGGATTGCCGAAAGAAGTACGGGTCACCACTGCCTTGCAGGCACATTCCGATCGGAAAGTATCCACGCGCGATAGCGACGATGCCCGGATACACATCGACTGCCTCGCTCAGCATCTCTTCGGCGTTGAGCCATCGCATGTAGACACCGAGGCCGGATGGGTCGCGCTCTTCCGGCACGGACAACGTGAGGCTGATGAGTGGATTCGCGATCATTATCTCGATGAGCGCAGGCGGAACAGTAAGCCTGCGACCAAGAACCGCCAGTCCAGGAGCATCAAGGGCCTTCCCGCCCCTCTCTGCCAACCGCTCGAAAGCCATCACCGATGATGCTCCAACGGTCTTGCCAGCGGCCCAGAATTCCATTGATGCGGACTTCGGCCCCAACGGCGAACCATCTGCACTCGACGTTGGCGCGACCATTCGAGGAGGTGCACGTCGAGGCCAACGGCGAGATGACGCTGGTCATCGGCGAGAGCGCCGTCGCGCTGCACATCAGTGCGGCGGCCTACCGCCGCAAGCTGGAGCAGGCGCTGCGCGTCGTCGCCGCTGAATCGTCGCCGCGGCGCAGCCCGACTCGATGATGCTCGATGACGAAGCGCGCCCCGACCGCGTCGTCGTCCGCATGCGCTGAGGGAAGCTCACCGAAGCTCCAGCTTCGCGAAGCTCTCGCTCGCGAGGAATACGTCGATCGCGACGTCTCGGTCATCGAAATTGCCGCTTACGCGAATGCAAGCATCGGCTCCCGTGCCGATCTGGTCGATGACGCAGCCCCAGTCGATCAAAGTCGAATCGGAGGGAAAGACGGCATGAAAGGTGGCGCGAGCACGCTCGCTTTGAATCTCGCCTCGCGTCGAGACGAAGAGAAAGCTAGCTGCGTTCGTGCGCACGAAGTCGGCTGCATCGAGCCAGCGCTCGAGGTCGATTTCGGCGACGCCAGCAAAGCGTGATCCAGCTTGGCCGGAGATCTCCAGCGGCTGCGTACGGAGAGCGTCTGCGGGCAGCCAGCGCAGTTCTTTCGTCCCCCAGAGTCCGCGGCGGCGAGCGAGCGCATTGGGCTCGTCCCAAAGGGGGCTCGCGGCGAACATCAACAGGGTCGCGCCGGGCAAAGCGCTGATGACGCGGCGTACCACGGGCCCGATCAAATCCGTACAGCGCGCCAGCGCGGCCTTCGACGATGAACTCGGCGTGCACGACCGTTTGATCGCCGACACCACGCCGATGGTCGGGTCGCGAACATAGCGAAAGCCCGCGGCGTTCGCCGAGGTGGCAACTTCGAGGGCCGCGTCAGTAGTCATTGTGATTGCCAAAAGGGTCGTTGAAGTGTGGGCCGCGGTTTTGAAGATCCCCCGCGCCATACGAGTGCCCGGCTGAGTCGTCACGAATGGTTACGGGGTTCCCGTGGCTGTCGCGAAAATTGTATTGCAACCCGGGCTGCACATTACCCCGTCGATCGAGATTCGGGCCCGTGCTCTCGGGTGTCTTGACGTCGGCACGCCATTGTTCCGCTTCGCTTGATTGAAAGCTCCCTTGCGACCTGCTCCCGAAGGACTCTTGTTCGGAGGTCTGTTGCACGCGTTGTGCACCCACAGCTTCGCCGTGCCGACGAAGTACGAATGGGTGCCCTCGACCTCGAAGTTGTAAACGGTGCCGCTCTTCTCGAGCGATAGCGCCGCGCTCAGGGTCGCGAGGCCACCCTCGGCGGTCACGACGTTGTCGCCGATGTCGAGCCGGCCCGCGACTACCCACTCGCCGCTCGCAACGCGGAACGGATGCTCGGGCGTCGTCACGATCGGTGCACCGACGCCATGCGCGTCCGTGAACGTGAGCGCGACCACCTCGGCCCCGCTCTGCTGGAAGACGCGCGTCACTGGCTGGTAGGAGGCCTCGCCCTCTTCCGTGCTCGACAGCACCCGATCGCCTTCGGGCCGTTCTCCGTCGCCACCTCCGTACCCGCAGCGAAGCACTGCTTGCCGCGCGCCTTCGTCGCGCCGGACACCGCGCCCAAGATGGCGCCGACCTTTGCCGCGGAGCGGATCTTGTCGCAGTCGTAGCCCGTCCAGTTCGGATCGAGCGCCTGCGTTCCGGCCTCGTCCGCGTAGTTGATGATTGCGCCTTCCAAGCCGCCGACCACCGCCCCGACGACACTCTCGTCGTCGGGATCCACGAAGTTGATCGGATCGCCGCCAGCGTACGCGTAGAGGTTCTCGCCGCCGCCGAAACGGCTCGGGTCCTTGCGCGTGAAGCTCCCCGTCTCCGGGTCGTAGTCGCGCGCGCCGAAGTGAACGAGCCCCGTGTCAGCGTCGTAGATGCCGCCCGCAAAACCGAACGGCTGGAATCCCGGGTTGGTGTCGGAGAGCACGCGCCCGAAGGCGTCGTACGCGAGCGCCTGCGACACGGCGCCCGACGTCGCATCGATCACGAATCGGATGCTGCCGCGCTCGTCCTTCAGTAGCAGGTACGTCGCGCCCGCGCGCTCCAGCGCATCGGGGTCGAGCTCGCCGCGCGCGTAGATGTAGCGCGAGACGAGCGCGCCCGCGGCGTCGACGTCCGCGATCGGCTGAAGGCCGTTGCGGTAGAGGAAGCGATTCTGGACCGTGCCGTTGCGGCGCTTGGTGACGCGCCGCCCGTACGCGTCGAGGTCGTAGTCGGCACGCACGCCGCTCGGCGCCGTCACCGACGAGAGATGACCGCGGCCGTCATAGAGATACGTCGTGACGCCCGCGCCCGTCGTCCGGGTGAGGCGTTCACCGGCGGCGGAATACGTATAGGTCGCACCGTTCATCGACATCACGCGGTCCTGCGCGTCGATCACAGCTGCGCCATCGACGCGATTGCCGTTCGCGTCGTAGGCATAGGTCGCGACGTCGGCGCCGTCCTTGCGGGCGCGCGTGAGGCGGCCGCGCACGTCGTAGTCGGAGTGCCACGCCGCGCCGTTCTCGACCTTGTCGACGATCCGCGCGAGCGCGTCGTAGGTGAGCGCCACGTCGAGCACGTTGCCGCCGGCGCCCTGCGACCGGTACGTCGCGAGCTCGCCGAACGGCGTGTGCGTGAAGCGCTGCGCCACGTTCACGACGTCGATGCCGGAGATGAGCCCCGCCGCGCTCTCGCGGCCCACCGCGATTGATCCGGCCTGCGTGAGGAGGCCGTCGTGATCGTAGCCGTACTTGACCGTGCTCGCGCCGACCTGCTCGCTTCCGCGGCGGAGCATCCCGTCATGCGTGAAGGTCACCGTGCCGGGCGCCGGTCCGGTGGCGGTGACGCCGCGCACGAGCAGTCCGTCGTAGTCGATCGCCAGCGATGATCCGGGCGTCGTCAGCGTGCGGAGCTGCCCGGTCTTCGGATCGTACGCGACGCCGAGCGGACCGCCTGGATACGTGACGGAGGTGACGCGGCCCGCCGTGTCGTAGCCGAGCGTCGACGACGACCCATCCTCGTTCGTCACGGACGCGAGCGCGCGATCGAGGTCGTAGCCGAACGTGAGCGGCGCTACGCCCGGCGCCGTGTAGCGGACCTCGTTGCCGTCCTTGCCGAAATCCATGACGTGCTGCCCCTTGCCGGGCGGCGTGACGCCGACGAGATCGTCCATCGCGCTCCATGCGAGCAAGCTCCTCGCGCCATCGGCGTGCACGAACGCAGTGGTGCGAAGGGCGCCGTCTCGCTCGACGGACGTGGCCTGGCCGCGCGCGTTCTCGACCTTCGCGAGCGTGCCCGACTGCGGGTCGTACGACGAGCGCGTCGTACGCCCGCCCTCGTCTACGGACGCGAGGCGGCCTCGATCGTCGTACGCAAACGTGAGCGGCATGCGCCCCGGGTGCTCCGCCCGGGCGAGGCGGCCCTCCGCGTCGAGCGTCACCTTGACGACGCGACCCTCGGGGCTCGTCGACGTGAGGACGCGCACGGTGCCGTCGTACAGGGTGGTGCTGCGACCGTCGGGGGAGCTGCGCTCTCCCTTGAGCTCGACCAGCCCACCACTCGCGTCGAGCTGTGCCGACCAGACCTGCGTGATGCTGCGCGAGAGTCCGCTCGGGAAGCTCACCAGGTGCTTGGCCGCGTACGGGACCAGCATGCCGAGGCGCGGATCGGCCTCGCGCGTGATGTCGATGATCGTGCCGTCGGGCAAGGCGATGTTGGCGGTGCCGTCGCGTCGCGACGCGACCGCCGAGAACGCGCGCACGTCGCGCCGATGCCGTCGGAGTTACGTCGTCCGCCGTCTCCGCGGTAGAGCGGGCGGCGCGCACGGATCGGCGCCCCCGTCGGCGGCGGCCGCAGCATCCCGTGAGTCGTCCCCGCAACCGCAGCCGGGGAGCACGGCGAGGAGGCCGAGTAGGATGGCGAGACAGCAGAAAGCGATCGAGATGCGAGGGCGACGGCGTGCACGAGACGGCATCCGCGAGGCCTGTCCGGTCGAGATGGCGAGCACAAGCGCAGACGCGTGGCCCGAGGACGAGATGGGGCGTGTCCACTGGAGTGGACAATCGCGAACGATGCGTGGCGCGGTCGACGTCTTCGTGAAGCTGCGGTGAGCGAAAAGGCATGCGAGCATACGGCCATGCCGCGCTCCTACGCCGAGCTGCTTTCCGACGATCCCGCCTGGCCCGAGGTCATGAAGTCCGCCACCGCCGCGGCCAACGGCGTCGTCGTGCTGCCGTTCGCGAGCGACGCGCAGCGACGCGCGTGCCTCGAGGCCATCCAGGTCACGACGCGGTCGACGCTCGGCGCGCTCGCGCACGAGTGCGGGGGCATCCTCGTCGATCACGGCTTCGTGCGCGTGCTCGGTTCGGGGTGCGAGCGACTGCCTCGTCAGCTCGCGGGCTGGAACAGCGTCGTCGGCGTGAGCCTCGACGACTACATCATCGTGGCCGACGACGTGCTCGGCGGCATCTTCGCGATCGACGGCTCCCGCGGTGTGCTCGGCAAGCAGCCGGGCCGCGTGCACTACTTCGCGCCGGATTCGCTGGAGTGGGAGGACACAGAGCTCGGCTTCTCGGATTTCGTCGCCTGGACGTTCTCGGGCGACCTCGACGAGTTCTACGAGAGCATGCGCTGGCCGGGCTGGGAGCAGGAGATCGCCGGACTTCCCGGGGACCGGACGCTGAGCGTCGTGCCGCCGTTATGGGCGAAGGGCCGCTCGACGCTGGCGAAGCGCGAGCGTCGCCCGGTACCGGCGAAGGAGCTCTGGCAGCTCCAGCAAGAGTTCGCGAAGGCCCTCACGCGAGCCTAGTCGCGTTTGGGCGCGTTCGGCCGCGCGTCAATTACCGATGGCGGCGATGGTGAGACCGACGACCAGTGCCGAGGCGTGGGCGAGGGGGCTCGGCGTGACGTCTTCATCGTAGCAGCCCGCGTTCGACCGTAAATAAAGGCACTTCGCGTGAACTGACGCTGCGGTCGAGCTCCCCACGGCCACCCCGGCACCGCCGCCATGTTCGCGATTTCTAACGATCGTGCGTCGTCACTTATTTGGCCCGATCGATTCGACTATGCGAACCCTGGGCTGAGATGAGCACGTCGGCTTCGCAAGGGGAGATCGTCGTCGGCCTCGATATCGGCACCACGAAGGTGTGTGCCGTGGTCGGAGAGATCGCCGAGGATGGAATCACGATCCTCGGGGTCGGGTCGGTGCCGTGCCGCGGTCTGCGGAAGGGCATCGTGAGCAACATCGACTGGACGGTTCGGTCGATCAAGGACGCCATCGAGGCCGCCCAGACCATGGCTGGCGTCGAGATCCGTACCGTCTACGCAGGCGTCGCGGGCAGTCATATCCGCTCGCAAACGTCCGACGGCGTCGCCGCCATCGCCGGCGGCGAGGTGACTCGCGCCGACGTCGAGCGCGTCCTCGAAGGCGCCCGCGCCATTCCGGTCGACGCCGACCGCCAGATCCTCCACGTGCTTCCTCGCGAGTACGTCGTCGACATCCAGGACGGCATCCGCGACCCCATCGGCATGAGCGGTGTTCGCCTGGGCGCGAAGGTCAACCTCGTCACCGCGGCCACGAGCTGCGTCCAGAACGTCATCCGCTGCGCCGAGCGCTGCGGCCTCGTCGTCGCCGACGTGGTCCTCGAGCCCCTCGCCAGCGCCGAGGCGGTCCTCTCCGACGACGAGCGCGAGATCGGCGTCGCGGTCGTCGACATCGGTGGCGGCACCACCGACATCCTCATCTACATCGACGGCGGCATCGCCCACGCGAGCGTCATCCCCGTCGGCGGCAACAACATCACCAACGACATCGCCGCGGGCCTGCGCACGCCGATGGCCGAGGCCGACCGCCTCAAGCGCCTTTGCGGCTGCGCGCTCGGCCGCATGGTCGCCGAGGACGAGGACATCGAGGTCCCCGGCGTCGGTGGCCAGAAGCCGCGCCGCACCCCGCGCCGCGTCCTCTCCGACATCATCGAGCCGCGCGTCGAGGAGATCTTCGCCGTCGTGCGCAAGCGCATCGAGGACACCGGGCTCCTCGAGCAGATCTCGGCGGGCGTGGTCCTCACGGGCGGCGCCGTCCTCCTCGAGGGCACCACCGAGCTCGCCGAGGAGATCCTCGGGATGCCGGTCCGCATCGGATTCCCCACGGGCGTGCGCGGCATCACGCAGCTCGTCCACGGCCCGCAATACGCCACCGGCGTCGGGCTGGTGAAGTACGGCGCGCAGGCCATCGCCGACGGTCATGCCCGCGCCGCCGCCCCCGCTCATTCGATGATGCGAATGACGGCTGCCGCGGTGAAAAGGGATGGCGACGAGCGTTCGGATGAAATGCCGAAATCGCAGTCGAAGCTGTGGGAGTGGCTGAAGGCCGCTTTCTGATACCGATTCACGAGACACGA
>JAYTOQ010000715.1:0-1867 GCA_043747665.1 Polyangiaceae bacterium
GGCCCGCCCGGTCGCGCGAGCTGCGCCATGGCCTTCGACCGCGCGCGCAACCAGATCGTGATGTTCGGCGGCTCGTCGCGCCACCTCGCCATGACCAACCCGGAGGTGCTCGCCGACACCTGGGTCTACGAGTAGCGCGGTCTCTGAATACGCTCAGTGCGCGGGCGCCGGGACGAGCGCGCCCGCGTAGTCGACGCTCACGTACGGGTTCAGCGCAAACGAGCCCGCCACGTAGCGCTTCGTCTCGCCGCTGGGCGCCGTGCAGTCGTACGCCGATCCAGCCAATTTCTCGCCGATGGTGTTCTCGAAGAGGAAGTTCGCGTCACCTGCGCCGCCGTAGTCGCGGCCGCCGACGCCCGAGCTCATGTGCACGCTCGGAAGGTGCGCAGCTCCGACTCCCAGCCGCCCAAAGTCCTGTTCACCGGCGATGTCGGCGCGCTGATTGTTTGGTTACTACTCAGTCTACTTGCCAATTGGCTTGATTGCCGATCACCAGACCTCGCAGCGATCGGCACCTCGGCGGACCATCTTCGCGTCCGCCTTGCACGAGAACGCGGTCGCGAACTCCGTCACGTTGGAGAGCGGGCCGTTGACGCGAAAATTCGGCGGCGAGTGCGGGTTGGTCGCCACCTGGTGACGGAGCGCCTCGTCGCGAAGCTTGCCGCACCAGCCCTGCGCGAAGCCCAGGAAGTACTCCTGCTCCGGCGTGAACTCGCCGCTCTTGACGGGCGCAGCGGCGGCGCTCTTCGTCTTCAGCGCGCGATACGCGAGCTTCACGCCGCCGAGATCGGCGATGTTCTCGCCGAGCGTCAGCTTGCCGTTGACGTGGACGTCACCGAGCACCACGTAGTCGTCGTACTGCTTCTTCACGCACTCGGCGCGGCGCTCGAACTCGGTATTCACCGCGGGACCCCACCAGTCCTTGAGGTTCCCTTCGGCGTCGAACTGCCGGCCCTCGTCGTCGAAGCCGTGCGTGAGCTCGTGGCCCATCACCATGCCGATGCCGCCGTAGTTGGTCGGCATCGGCGCCGCGTTCGCATAAAACGGCGGCTGCAGGATGCCAGCGGGGAACACCATCTCGTTGAGCTGCGCGTCGTAGTACGCGTTGACGGTCGGCGGGCTCATGCCCCACTCGCTACGATCGACGGGCTTGCCAATCTTCGCCATCTGACGCCGGTGCTCGAAGGCCGACGCGGCGATCATGTTCTGCACGTACGACGTGCGCGCGATGGTGAGGTCGTCGTAGGAGCGCCACTTGTCGGGGTAGGCGATCTTGTTGGCGATCTTCGCGAGCTTGGTGAACGCCGCCTTCTTCGTGGGCTCGTCCATCCACACGATCTTCTCGAGGTTCTCGTGCATCGAGGCCTCGATCGCGCCGACCATGCCCACCACGACGGCCTTGCCCTCGGCACCGAGCGTCTTCTTCACGAACGGCTGCGCGAGCGCCTCGCCCATGCCGCCGTCGACCGCGCGCACGCAGCGTTTCCAGCGCGGCGGCAGCGTCTTCGCGCCCACGAGGGCCTGGCGCCAGCGGAACTTCTCGTCCACGAAGCGTCTGGGGAGCTGATCGGCGGTCAGGCGATAGAGGTGCCAACGCAGGTAGGTCTTCCAGTCGCCGATCGCCACCTTGCCGCCGATCATCTGACCGACCGCCTTCATGAAGTCGGGCTGCGCGACGTTGAACGTGGCGACGCTCTTCGCGGACGCGCCCTCGAGCCACGGCTCCCACGCGATGCCCGGGGCGAGCTTCGGGAGGTCGGCGCGTGAAGCGCGGTGGTTGATCTTCTTCGGCTCGCGGCGGTCCTCCTTGGACATCCAGGCCTGCGCGAGCTGCGTCTCCACCTTGAGTACGGTCTTGGCGTTCGCC
>JAYTOQ010000716.1:0-11760 GCA_043747665.1 Polyangiaceae bacterium
AGCTTCCCGACGAGGCTGAGCGTGAAGAACGCGCCCATGTACTTGAAGTGCGGCCGCACCTTCATGTCGATCTTGTACCAACCCGCGTCGCCCGGGACGTCGCTGACGGTGATCTGCGCTTGACGGAGCGGGCGCTTACCGCGCACGGCGGCGGTGGGCGACTCCATGTCGGCGACGTACTGGCGAATCCAATCGTTGAGCTCGGCCTCGAGATCGCCACGCTCCTTGGAAGTGCCGATCTGTTCGCGCTGAATCACCTTCAGATAATGGGCAATCCGGCACGCGACGAACATGTACGGGAGCTGGGTGCCAAGCTTGTAATTGAGCTCGGCTTCCTTGCC
Organism: Polyangiaceae bacterium; assembly: GCA_043747665.1. GTDB lineage: Bacteria > Myxococcota_A > Polyangia > Polyangiales > Polyangiaceae > Labilithrix. Next base: position 342 of record JAYTOQ010000716.1, read on the forward strand.
CTCGGTGGACTGGCCGAACGTCTTCGGCTTCTGGACGCTGTTCGCCGAGAAGTACGCGGCGTTGTCGGAGTCCTTGCGGTACGTGAGGGCGATGAAGCCCTGCTCGCTCAGCTCGAACTCGCGGCGCTCGGTGATGAGCACCTCGGTCGGGATCTTGAGCTGGTCGGCGCCCATGGCCGAGTACTGGTGGAGCGGGAGGTTGTCGACGGTGCCGCCGGCCTGCGGGCCGATGATGTTCGGGCACCAGCGGTACTTGGCGAAGCTGTCGGCGAGCCGCGTCGCGAACGCGTACGTGCTGTTTCCCCAGAGGTAGTCGTCGTGGCTGCCCTCGACGCTCTCCTCGTAGTTGAACATCTTGACCGGCACGGTGGTCGGACCGTACGGGAGGCGAAGCAGGAACTTCGGGCAGAGGAGGCCGACGTAGCGCGAGTCCTCGGACTCGCGGAACGCCTGCCACTTCGTGTACTGAGGTCCCTCGAACACGGAGTCGAGATCCTTCAGGTTGGGCAGGCTCAGGAAGTCCTTCGAGCCGAAGAACTGCGGGCCCGCCGCGGCGAAGAACGGCGCGTGCGACATGGCCGCGACGGCCGCCGTCTTCTGGAGGAGCGCGACGTCCTGCGGGCCGGGGCCCATCTCGTAATTCGAGAATACGGCGCCATACGGCTTACCGCCGAACTGCCCATATTCCGCCGAATAGACGATCTTGTAGAGACCGCTCTTCGTGATCTCCGGAGCATCTTCGAAGTCGGTGAGCAGATCGCCCTTCGAGCAATTGAGCAGCTCGACCTTGATGTTCTCGCGGAAGTCGGTGCGGTCGACGACGAACTTGAGCCCGCGCCAGGCCGACTCGAGCTTCTGGAACTCGGTGTGGTGGATGATCTGGTCGACCTGCTTCGAGATCTTCTTGTCGAGCTCGGAGATCATCGCATCGACGAACGCGCGATCGATCTTCTCTGTCGCGTGCTTCGGCGAGAGGAGCTCGGCGACGAGCGCCTGCACGCCACGCTTGGCGACGGCATAGCCATCGTCGCTCGGCGGGAGCTTCGTCTCGTTGAGAATCTCGTCGAGGAGCGAGCCCTCGGCCTGAACGGCAGTGCCCGCCTGGGGCGCTTCTGCCCTCTTCTCTTCGCTCATGATCCGCCTTCTTCCTTGGTGGCCAGTCCGAGCTCTCGGATCAGCTGCTCGCGCGCGCTCGCGTCGCCGAGGAGCGACTGCAGCTTCTTGCGAAACGCCGGGACGTTGCCGAGCGGGCTCTTCAGCGCGGTCAGCGCAGTGCGCAGCTCGAGGAGCTGACGGAGCTCGGGGACCTGCTCGGCGACCGCGTCGGGGCCGAAGTCGGCGAGCTTCTTGAACCGGAGCTTCACCGCCAGATCGCCGGCGTCCTTCTGGTCGACGAGGGCGTTCGGGACGCCGATCTCGAGGCTCAAGTTGTGCTCGCCGAGGACCTGCTGGAAGTTGTCCTTGTCGACGTTGACGGGGCGGCGCTCCTCGAGGGGGCGATCGTCTGCGTGCCCCGTGTAGTCACCGATGAACAGCATCTTCAGCGGGAGCTCGACCTCGGCCTGCCGATCGCCGGTCGCAGGCTTGTAGGTGATGTTGACGCGCTCCTTCGGAGCTACGGATTGATCGTCGGCCATGTCGGGTTCTCCTGATTCGGTAGCTTCGTCGAGCGGTACTTTACGCGCGGGAGCGCAGGGCAGCGTGGGGATCTAGCGCCAGGAGTCTTCGAAAGAGGAGGGCCTCGCGCGGATCGTCGGTCTCCTGGTCGGCCGCTCCTCCCTTGCGGTTGCGTCCCAAGAGACGGAGCACCTTCAAAAATCCGCCGATGGCCTCGGCCGAGAGCGCCGGCTCCCATCGCTCGAGGGTCGAATCCACCTGGAGGAGGAGGCGTTGGTAGAGGGCATGCGCGACGTCCAGATGGTCGGCGGTCTGGGCCTGGCGGGCAACCGCCAGATGCGCGCGGAAGCGCGAACGTGGGCTTGCGAGGCGCTCGGCGTCGGCGAGCGTCTGGGCGAAGGCCTCGTCGGCGGAGCCGGTCGCGAGGCGCACGTCGAGCGAGGCGAGAAGCGCGGCGTCGTCCGCGCCGGCTTCCTGACCAGCGCCGCTGCCCGACGCGGCGCCGGCGCCGGTCCTGGCGAAACGTGCTTGCTCGGCGGCGAGCCAGTCGATCGTCTCCGGGCTGGCGAAGGGCGTGCCGTTCGAGAACGTGAGCTGCGTCAGACCCGGGACGCGCTCGAGAAACCACGCGGTCTCGCGGCCCACGGCCTGGCGCGCGGCGCGGAACTCGGGGCCCTTGTGCTCGAGCGCGATCGCCGACATCCGGTGCGGATCGAGCCACAGGATGTTGGTCGCGACGGCGTCCTCGGCAGCCTCGACGAGCGCGTCCCACTGGCCGGCGGCGTGCAGGCTCGCGAGCAGCTCGCGGTCCTGGCCTTTCGGGGCGCGGAGGGGCGTCTTGTGTCCCTCGGCGTCGGGTGCGCGCTCCACGGTGAGCCATGCGGAAAACCGTAAGACGCGGTACGGCCACGCCGTGGCTGGGGCGACCCGCCGCGCGTGATGCGCGAGGGTCGTCAGCGGATCCCGCAGCGCGCCTGCAGCGTCCTGGGTCTGCTCGAGGCCCGCGAGCGACGAGGCATCGATGGCGACGGACGCGATCGCGGGCGGAGGACCTGCGGCGAGCGTGGCAGCGCGCGCGGCGCCGTTCGCGCCGTTGGTCGAGCCCGAGGGCATCGACGACGAGCTCACGTCGGGGCCGACCGGGGCGCTCGCCGGCGGTGCCGGCGGCGGTCGCGGCGCGGCCTCGGCGAGGACACGGAGCTTGTCTCGCAGCGCGGCGCGGAAGGAGCCTCCACCGGGATCGGCCTCCTTGAGGTTCTCCGCGAAGAACGCGGTGAGCTCCGCGACGAGCGGCTCGAGGCTCCGCGCGAGTGGCGCGTCGGCGGCGTCGACGGGGAGGGCGGCGACGCGCTTTGCGAGCACGCTCCAGAGCCATTCCACCTGGCCGGCCCGCGCGCGCAGGCGATTGGCGGGCGGGAAGAGCGTCGGCCAGTACGTCCGCGTGAGGGCCGCGTAGGCCGCGAGCCCGGTGGCGATTCCGCTCCAGCCGGACGTGTAGGCATGGGCGGCGACGAGCCAGCTCATGACGCGGAGGTCCTTCGATTTCTCGCGGAGCGTCCGCTCGCATTCGGAGAGGACGAAGTGCCAGTCCGGGAGCTCGCCCGCGAGCGACGTGAGCTTCTCGATCTCGGCCACGAGCCGCTCGAAATCGGGGTCGTAGCTGAGATCCGCTCCCGCCGGTGTCTCGGCCGAGATCGGCGCGACGAGGCGCGGATCCGGCTCGTGCAGCGGCGAAACCCCGATCTCGTTCATCGCGTCGACACCCTCCGCGCCTCGTTGCTCCCCGAAGGCAGAGCGATTTTACGCCTTCGCGACGCCAATTGCAGCGTCGACGAACGGATGACAGCCGATCTCGCGCCCGGTAGTGCGTGCGGGCTCAGGGGACGATGAGCGACGAGGGCGCGACGACCACGAGGTCCTGTCCGTGAAAACGTCGCTCCTCTACGACCGTCCAGGGAGCGTTCTCGTCGGTGCGCGAGAGGGTCTGGAAACCGAGGAGCACGCGGTCCTGCTCGATGAGCTCGACGCGCGCGAGATCGCTGCAGACGCCCGAACGCACCATGTCCTCTCGCGACCCGTGGGCAGTGAATACCGTGACAGCTTTCGGTCCGCGGATGACGACCACGTAAAGCCCTTCCGAGCACTGATCCACCGTCCCGCGCTGCACGAGCAACCGGCGGCCGGTGGGATCTCGGTGGGACACTCCGCGAGCCGTTCCCCCTTCGACCGGCATCCATTCGCAGCCGACCCTCACAGCGAGCAGCCCCCACGAAGAGTCATCCTCGCCGAGGCCTCCAGCGTCGGTCGGCAGGTGACCCGAGAAAGCAACGAGCGGCGGGTCGTCCGGCGTTCCTTCGTATTCGGAATGATTGAAGTCCGGAAAAAGCGCAAAGTCCGGTATCGCTCCGCACGAGCGACGCGCCGCGATCTCGTCGAGCTGCTGGTCGAGCCAGGCGTCGCGCTCTTCGTCGGTCATCCGCTCACGAAGCTGGAACGTGTGCACCGCCTGGGCGGTCGCGACCTGGGCGTCGTACAGCTGCTGGCGCAGGGCGAAGGCGGCGTCCTCGACGTCGGGCGTGACGTCCTGCGCGGCGGGAGGCTTGCACGACGGAGAAATCGGTGGCCTCGGATGCTTGCACGTCGTGACCGGCTGCGACGTAGCGTGTGCCGGCCGCGCAGTCGTCGCGACCGGGGCAACGACAGTCGCTGTGTTGCCGCCGCACGACGCCGCCAGAGTGCACGCTGCGAACAGCAGTGCGCGGATGCATGTGCCGTCCCAGCTCATCGCGTCTGTACTCTACAGATCTAAAGACTGTGCGGAAGACTGAAGCGGCTACTTTCCAATCGCATTGACGTGCTGCGCGTTCTCGTCAACGTCGACACCGGGCTCGCCAATTGCCGCCGCCCGCGCCCCCCGGTAGCTTTCGCGTCGTTGTCGTGCGGGTGTTTGGAGCGACATCACCCGCGTCATGTGGACGTCTTCGCCGAACACGTCCGACGCGAACGCGTGCGCGTTTTCGGGCCACTTCGTTCCGAGGGCGGCAACCGCATCCTCCCACCCTCTCTCGTACCCCGGCGTGATGTCGATGGTCGCCGGCGACGGGCTACTCGGTGGGCCATGCCGGGCCGGTTAGTCACGCCGGTGCGCGATGGAAAGAACTATGTGCACTGGGCCGACGACGGACGTCCTGGCGTCGGGTCTTCGAGAAGTCGCGCGCTTTCCCCGTCGTGGTCGAAGGACCTCTGGCGCCCGCGGACGTGGTCTTCGAGCTCGACAGTCGACGGTGCAACGCGGATTCCACGCAAGCCGCGTGAATTGCGTCCGAAGAATCCCCGTGCCGGTTAGAAGCGGTTCAATGAAGACTCGTCGCGACGCCCCGCGCCGAGCGCTCCTGGCGGTGGTCTACTCGGCAGGCCTCGTCAGCGCTGCGTGCGGCGCCTTGCTCGTCATCGATGCTCGCTCCGCACGAACGACGGATGCCGGCGCGATCACCAGCGGCCTCGAGATGCTCGTCGGTCTTGCCGCCGCGATGTTCGGTGCGGGCGCTCTCTTTGCCGCACGCCTGGCCGAGTATTCAACGAGGATGAGGCCAGCTGCTCGATCCGACCGGCGGGTTTCACGACGTGATGAAGACCCCTATCAAGCCCCGACCAATTGACCCGGATTGCTCCTGAGTCGCCGAGGCGCTCTCACACGAGGCGGGCGAGCGCGGCCACCAGCAGTGACACGGCGCCAAGGGAAAGTGCGAGCAGACCGAGTGCATAGCCGAACGCCTCGCGACGGACCTGCGGCCCCATCAGGTCCACCAAGCTCGACGCGAACACGGTTCCACCGTGGACGGTGGGCGCGGTGCGATACCCCTCGATCGCCGGCTCGACTGCGCCGAGGATCGTGAGCGGCCCGACGGGCAGGTCGGCTGCAGAGGGCACGAGCGCGCGCTCGTCCGTGTCCGCCCACCGGACGTGCCCGTTGCCCGCATGTCTGGCCTCACGCGCCCCAGCGAAGCGGCGCCTGCATGCGCGTCCGACTTGCAACGCGAAGAGGCCTGCAAGCGAAGCGACCCCGAGGGAGATCCACGCAGCAACGATCCAGGCTGTAGGGACCGCGAGCAGTCGTCCGCTTCGGCACGTCCAGACGGTGGCGCGGACCGGCTCGAGTCCAGGAAAGCTCCACGCATCCTCGACGTTCGTCAGCATTGCCTTGGACTTGCGATACAGGATGCGCCGGCTCGGGTCGATCGTGAGCTCTCCGACCCTGGGACAGAAGGCGTGCCCGGAGAGAACATCCGGCCGGCCGATGTCGACGTCGTAGGTGCGGCCGTCGGCGTCGTCGGTGATCACCAAGAAGCAGGTATCGGGCCAGTAGCTCGTGGGGTTCACCTTCCGTGCAGTCCCGCGAATGTGCATTCCGCCGCCGGCGAATTCGCTCTGCTCCTCGAGCGAACCGCTCGACACGAGCGGGGCAAGGTCTGGCGCGGCAGTGGGACGGCCTCGCGCGCGGACCGTGCTCAGACTCGCGAGCGCCAGCAGGAAGACGAGCGCAATGCCGTACACGGTCGCAAGGGCGCGGCGACCCTCGGGTAGCTCAGCGCGGTGGGCCAGCGAGCTGGCGTGAAACAGTCCCAGCGTGCCGATCCCGAGGCCGGCGAGGACCAGGAGCACAGAGGGAGCGACCACATCCGGGCCGAAATTCGGCTCCAGCGCGGAGACGGCCGCGCCGGCAAGGGCGAGCGCCCCAGCGTTGGCAACGAGGCACGCGCCGAGCAGTCGCCGCCCGACGTGCTGACCGCCGAGCGAAGCCGCGGCGAAGGCGAAAAGACCAAAGGCGACGAGATACGGGGTCATCGGCGTGTCCTCTGGTCGCGATGAGGGCGCAGCAAACCGTCACGAGCTCGAGCCGGGCCCATCGCCTGCATCATCGCATCTTCGGCCTGCACGGGCCCGGGTTGCCCGAAATCGCCTGCGGCTCGGATCACGACGCCGGGCTGACGATTGTTCGCAACCGCGCTGGATTGGGGCCGAACCACCATCGTGCGGGTAAGGTGTCGACCGTCCTCGAACAACGCGAATGAGCAATCTCCCGCACCCCAAGACGTTCACGAGCGGCGGCGGCTTCGCCGCGCAGCACAAGGTGCCGCGCACGCTGCCGATCTTCGTTGCGCCGACCGTGACCGACGAGCTCAACACGGTGCGCGTGGCGCTGGTCGCGATCGCGTGCTGGCGCGTGAACCATGTTCTCTTCGGCTTCGACTCGTCGTTCGTCGTGCCCGAGATCCGCGAGGAGCTGAAGGACCTCGCGGCGCTCGTTCGTGCCAACCCCGAGAGCCCAGCATCGGTCTTCGGCCATGCCGACCCCGTGGGCGACGACGACTTCAACAAGCCGCTGAGCGGCCGCCGCGCACAGGCGATCTTCGGCCTCCTCACGCGCAACGTCGATCTGTGGGAGGAGCTTCATCGGGACAGCCATGGCGCCGATGATTGGGGGCTCAAGTCGATCCAGGTCATCCTGAAGCACCTCGTCTCCGCGAGCGGCGACCCCTTCTACGCGGGAGCGATCGACGGCATCAACGGCTCCGGAACGAAGGACGGGGTTCGAGGTTTCCAGCGCGAGAACGGCCTCGGCGTCGACGGCGTCGCGGGGCCGGCGACACGCAAGCTCCTCTTTCGGGCCTACATGGACTCGATCTGCCTCGGCCCCGACGACTCGTTCGTCATGCTGCCCGAGGCCTTTCTCGGCAAGGGACAGGACGCCGCCGGAAAGGGCGCCATGCAGGGCTGCAGCGAGTTCAACCCGGTCGTCGTCTTTTCCCAGAAGACCGCCGCCGAATTCGAACGTGAGAAGGACAAGACGGAGCGCAACGCGAAGAATGCGCCCAACCGGCGCGTCATGGTGTTTCTGTTTCGTCCGGGCTCCAAGGTCTCGCCGGAGGACTGGCCGTGCCCGCGCGTGAAGGAGGGAGTCGCGGACTGCAAGAAGCAGTTCTGGCCGGACGGCAACACCCGCAGGCAATCCTCCGACGAAGACCGAGAGTACCGCATCACGCGCAACACCATGGCGTGCCGTTTCTACGACAGGTTCGCCCGTCTCTCGCCGTGTGAGGGAGTCGTCGCCGCCCTCGTTCGCATTCGCCTCTTCGACAAGTTTGCCAAGCCCATGCAGTCCGTCGCGTTCGAGGCCGATTTCGCCGGTGTCACCGAGAAGGGCAACGCCGTCGGCAGCTTCGCGGTCCTGCACAACGTGGCGGTGCCAGGGACCGTGCGCATCCGCTGGAACAAGCTGCCCCCGCGCAAGGGGCCGCCAGCGACGGCCCGCCCCGTGTTCGAATACGAGATGGACGTCTTCGTCGACGTCCGTCAGGGTGAGCGCGAAGACGTGGCGCGACGTAAGTTGAGCAACCTGGGCTACTCGCTCGGCGCAACGCTGGCGGACAACATCAAGGCGTTTCAGATTGACGCCTCGCTCGATCCCACCGGAAAGCTCGACGACGCCGAAGACGAGATCAATCGCCGTCATGATCGCGCGCTGCCGCGCGCCACGAAGTAGGCCCCCGAAAGCATGTCCAAGCTACCTGCCCAGCCGCCGGTCATCCGCCTCCGCCTCGAAGACGCGTCGGGCGCGCCGCTCAAGGACGCGTCGTACACGATCGAGTGGCGCGAGGTAGCTGGTCATCACGTCGCATCGCAAACGAACGCCGACGGCGTTCTGACGGAGCCAATCCTCCCCGGCGCGAAGACCGCGCGGCTCGCGCTCTTCGATCCGACCTGGACGGTCATCGTTGCGGTCACACCGTTTGGTGATGCGTCGACGACTGATGGGCTCACGGCGCGCCTCGAGAACCTCGGTCTCATTGCCCTGCCGCCGTCGACAGCGTTGAACGCAGTGGACCTCGCGGAGGTGACGAAGGGCACGGCTCGCTACAAGGAACTGAAGAAATTACCCGCTTCCACGGCCCTGCCTCAGGTCGGCGTAGCCATCACTGCCGACCACGACAAGATCTGAACGGGAGCATGGGACTACCTATTCTCGACCCGTTCACCGACGCACCCCCGGCCGCGCTCACCGAGCGCACGGCGAAGGCGCCGCCGAACCAACTCGCGACCTTCCGATTTCCGGCAGACCGTCAGCAGCACGACGCCAAGCGTTGGTTCACCGACGGGCCGCAGGCGCGGCCGGTGCGCACGGGAAACGAGGTCATGTACCTCATCGACGGCGCGAAGGCTTTCGCCGCCATGGCCCAAGCGGCAAGCACGGCGACCGACCCCTCCAAGCACTTCATCTACATTCTCGGCTGGACGATGTTCCTCGACTTTCCATTTGCCGAGGACGGAAAAACGCTCGCGCAGGTACTCCAGGCGGCCTCGAACCGAGGCGTACAGATCCGCGTCATGATCTGGGATTCCAGTCCGGTCCTCGACTCGGTCAAGCTCACGTACGAACACTGGATGCCGGACCGCGGACAGAATTCGTCCGTTGTGGACCGGCTCAACGATCTAAAGACGGCCAACGCCGTCCTGGACGGCCGTACGCTCGTCGCTGGTGCACACCACCAGAAGGTCTTCATCGTGAACGGTACGGAGGGCCTGGTCGCCTTCTGCGGCGGTATCGACGCGAACCCGGACCGCGTATTCAAGAAAGGCGTGCAGGGCTCGGCCCAAGACGGGGCGCCGATGCACGACGTGCACTGTCGGATCCGCGGCGCGGCGACTTTCGACATCCTCGAGACGTTCATCCAACGCTGGACAGATTTCCATCGAGTGCATCCCTTCCCGGAGAAAGGACCTCTCCTCGGTAAGAATGTGACGCTGAGCAGTCTGCCGAAGCAGGGCCGTCTGCACGTCCAGATCGGGAGGACCTTCGGAAACGGTACTGCGCACTCCATGCTCACACGTTCGGACCCCACGCCCCCTCTCACGAAGACTCCGTACGACTTTGCGGTGAACGGAGAGTCGACGAATCGCGCAATGTTCTTGCGCGCCATCGCAGCCGCAAGACGGTTCATCTACATCGAAGACCAGTACCTCGTGAACCCCGAGGCATCGGCTGCGCTCGTCAAGGCCCTGCCGAACATCTCGCATCTGACGATTCTCATCCCCCATTCCGACATCAGCGATATGCCGCGGGTCCGCGAGCTGCGGAAGAAGTTTGTCGCGCCACTTCGTAGTGCAGGCGGTGACAAGGTTCGCATCTTCGTCAAATCACCCTTCGGTCCGGATGTCCCCCACAGCTACGTCCATGCGAAGACCTGGATCTTCGACGATCAGTTCGCGATCATCGGATCTGCGAACACGAATCAGCGTGGCTGGTCGCACGATTCCGAGATCTGCGCGGGGATCTACGACGAGTCCACCAACGACCACGCCTCCTATTCGTTTGCCCACAGATTACGGGTCGCGCTATGGGCGGAGCACCTCAACATGAACAACGCAGCCGGACACGCGCAGCTGGCAGACGGCGTCGCAAGCGCAGCCAACTGGCTATTGCCAGGAGGTAATGTCGATGCGTTCGCAGAGAATGCGGGTCAGGATACGGGCTTGAAAGCGCTCGTTCCGCTTCTTTTCATCGATCCGGATGGTGCCTGACCACGATGAAGCCTCCGGTTCGCTACCTGCGCGTCTTTCTCCTTCTTCTGTTCTCGTCCGTGGGCGTGTGGCTCGTGGCGTTCGGGCGGTCGGCGCTCCTCGAAGCCTTCTCCGGGTCCGCCAGCGACACCCCAGCGATGCTTGGGAGCACGTTCGTCTGCCTCGTTGGTCTGGGCTCGCTCGCCCTCGGCGTGGTGGCCCTCGTGCTCACTGCTACCGCGGCCTACGTGACGAGGTACCCGCGTGTCGAGGCCGAGGTGGAACGGAAGCGTCCGGAGGATTCGAACCCTCCGGATCTCCGGCCCTAATGGGAAGGCCAAGGCCGAGTGCGATGAAAGAAGCTCTGCGCGCTGTTCTCATGCTGGTGATCGGGGCCGTCTTCATGGTCGGGATCGGCATCTTCGGATACGGGCTCGTGACGCGGATCGACCTCGTCGCCTCGCCGCGGGGAGGCGAATCGATGACCAGCACCACGATGTCGGGGGTCGCTTTCGTCGCGCTCTTCATCGGCGGGGTGATCGCCGCGGTGGCGGGCGGGATTGGCTGGTCGATGCGAAGACGCGGGAATCGCCCTGACTTCTGACGCTTCGTCAGCCTCGTCAGCACCCGTGCACTTCCAGCAGCTTCGCCTGGGTCGCGGAGTCGAACGTTCCGGTCAGCGGCAAGTCGTTGTCGGCCTGGAACTCTTCGACTGCCAGGTGCACGTCGTCGTCGTCCGACGAGTCCGTGGGGTCGAGCAGGTATCCGAGATTGGCCAGCCGCGCATTGCGGCCTGACTCTTCCTGGATCGGATCGAGCGAGCCTATCTGGAGAGGCATCGTGAAGTCGTCGAGCAACAGTCGCTTGTCGCGGTCGGTCTTCGCGATCTCGGCTTCGAAGTGCCCGTCGCCGTCCGTCGTGAGGGACTCCTTCGTGTCGCGCGTGACGAAATCGAACGACGCATCCCGGAGCGGTCGCCCCAGGAAGTCCTGCAGGCGCAGGCGGAGCTTGAGCGGCGCCTCCTTCGAGACGAAGCGATGCTGCGCGCCCGTGGCGCGCGTGGTGCTCTCCGATGTGCGCGCCGGAACATGCAGCTCGTCACCTGGGGCAAGCACCGTGGGGCTCGGACGAAGGGCTCGCAAGTCGGCGTTGTCCGGGTGGTCCCAGATCTCATGAAAGTCGTCGAATCCATACCGCGCGGCGATTCCTGGGGCGTGCTCACCCTGCGCGACGACGTGCGTCG
>JAYTOQ010000717.1:0-2138 GCA_043747665.1 Polyangiaceae bacterium
AGGCGAACGCCGCGCGCATCTTCGACGACGTAGTGACCCGCGTGCTGGCCGTCGATCTCGAGGCGGCGCCCGAGGCGATGACCGATGGCGAGGAGCGAGTCATTGTCCTTCGGCGCGCGCGCATGAACCTGCGGCCGGAAGCGCTCGTTGGGGATCGCGGCGTTCGCACGCGCCACGAATGCCGAGATCTCGCGGTAGCTGACCAGGCCGTCGCCGTCGGCATCGGCGGCGCCGTAGAGCCCCGAGCGGACCTCGTGGCTGAAGACGCCCGCCTGAAAGCCGTCCCACTCGTGGCTCTCGCGATGCGACGAGCTCGAGAGGAGCAGCCCGACGCGCGGATCGTCGCCGAGGCCGTGCACGTCGCGCAGCGGCTCGGCGGGTCGACGCGCGCCGCCGGGTCCACGCGGATACGCGACGAGATACGAGTCACACGCGTCGATGATGAAGTGGAAGTGCTCGGCGCCGATCTTCGCGACCACCTTGGTCGCGAGATCCTTGCCGGAGAGGCGCGTGTCCTCGAGACCGAGGTAGCCCTCGCCGTTGCGCACGCTGCCGTGGCCGGCATAGAGGAAGTAGAAGACCGTCTCGACGTGGCGCGCGCGAGCCTGCGCGACGTCGGCGGCGGCATGCGCGAGCGCCTGATCGAGCTCCGCGAGGCGCGGCGGCTGCGCCTCGGCGGTGGCCTGCGCATGGAGACGCGCGGTGTTGGCGTCGGGACGCGTCAGCAGATAGGTGCGCGCGCCGAGCAGCCGGAAGAGATCGACGTAGCGGGCGGCGTCGTCGTCCGCGTACTTGAGGGCGGGGAGCTCCGCGTCCACCGAGACGTTCGAGCCGATCACCAGCGCGAAGATGGCGCGCTTGCCGGGCTCCGACGTCTCGTCGGCGTGGCCGGTGGCCGGACACACCACCATCATCACGACCATCGTGATCAGCGCGGCGGAGATGGTCGTGATGCGGCTCAAGGGTCGACCTCGAAGCGAATGGTACGGTCGATGCTGCCCGGACCGAAGGTCGGCGTTCTTCCGATGGGAGCGCTGGAAATTAGGGCTTCCACGGCCCTGACGGTCAGCGGCAGATCCGTGAAGACTGCATGGATCTCGAGCTGCTTCCCATCCAGTTCGTGCTTGATGGCGTCGGGCAACGACTGCGCGCCAGGCGCGATGGCGATCGAGCTCGGGTCGTCCTTGGGATCGCTCCAGCCCGGGTAGTACCAGAAGACGTGGCGATGCTCGTCGACGCCGTAGACCAGCAGGTAGCGCTTGCCCGCAGTGTTCCCGTAGCCGAACGACAGCTCGTCGCCCCGACGGATCGACGTGCCGGCGCGCGTCGGGCCCGCGTCCGTCGCGCCGCGATAGACGAGCACGTAGACGAGGTCGTCGGAGGTGCTCGACGCGCTCGAGTCCGCGCCGCCTCGCGCGGTGAAGCCCGTATCGAGCGGGGAGCCGGGGCCTGCGGGGCGCAGGACCAGGAACGCGATGGCGGCGGCGAGCGCGAGCGCGCCCATCAACGGCGTCGCGGTACGCAGCAGCAGCCGCGGCGTGCCGAAGCCGAGGCCGCTGGCGATCCGGGCCTCCGGTCCGACCGCGTCGGGGTCGAGCTGCTCGAGGAGCAGCTGCTTCTCGTAGCGCGCCCGGCATGGTGAGCACGTGGGGAGGTGCTCGCGCATCGCGCGCTCGCCAGCGGGATCGAGCGTCCGCGCGAAATGTCGGTCGACGCGCGCCGTCATGAGGCATCGTTCGGTGCTCATCGTTCGGTGCTCATCGTTCGGACTCCAGCACGAATTTCTGGAGCAAGGCGCGGATGCGGTGCTCCTGGTACATGAGCGTCGTTCGGTGCATGCCGAGCGCGACAGCCGCCTCGCGCTGACCGAGCTGCTTCAAGAAGCGAGCTTCGAAGACCGCGTCCCACTTCGGCGGGAGCACCGTCTTGCGGAAGCGCTCGACCACCATCGCCGCGGAGAGGCTATCGCCGTGCGCACCCTCGGTCGCTGCGGCCGCTTCGGGATCGTCGGCCATACCTTCCTCGAGTGAGGTCTCGCGCGCATAGCGCCGGCGGAAATCGAGCGCCTGGTTCTTCGCGACCCGTGACAGCCACGCACCGAGCTCGCCGCCCTTGAACGACTCGCGCATCTTCGTGCT
>JAYTOQ010000718.1:0-1947 GCA_043747665.1 Polyangiaceae bacterium
TTTTTGTGCTGGCTCCAGGCCTTCATCCGCTGGAGCTTGCCGCGCTTCCGCTACGACCAGCTCATGAAGCTGGGCTGGACCATCCTCCTGCCGGCGTCGCTCGCGAACATCTTCGTGACCGGCATCGTGTGGCTGGCGCTCCAGCGCGGCGGCGACTCCACGGCGTCGTTCCTCAAGGTCGCGGGCGACGTCACGCAGGCGGTCGTCGCGCTCGCCATCCTGGCGCTGCTCGTCTGGATCATCGTCGGTCTCCTTCGCACGCGTCTGCTCCGCGAGCAGATCGTCGGCTCGAGCGCGAAGTTTGCCTCGGCCGCGGGCGGCACGAAGACCACGCCGATGCAGGCCTAGAGGCCCGGGCGCTCCTCCTATGACGAGCGCACGAGCGCTCGCGCTCCGGGTGCGCGCTCGCGCTCCGCGTGCGCTCGTGCCCCGCATGCGGTCCAGCTTCGCGCGAAGGCTCGCCGCGTAGACTACGGCCCCGCCGCGACGCGCACCGGGCGCTCGCGCACATGGGGGAGCGCGTGCCTGCGCGGCAACTCCGTCGGGGCCGCACGTAAATTTTCGCGCGCAGGCTCGTCGTCGACGCAGGGTCGCGCACTGCGTCGTCGCGGTACGCCCTTCGCACTGTGCGGCCTGAACCTCGATCAACGAGATGAAAGGAACCGCGCGATGAACAAGTCGAGCATGAACAACCCGTCGTCCTCCGATCAGGACGGCAAGATCGTGGACCAGGCCAAGCACGCCGTCACCCACGTCGCGAGCCAGGCGAAGGAGCAGGTCAACGCCCAGTTCGACACGCGCAAGGACAAGGCCGTCGAGACCATCGGCAACGTCGCTACCGCTATCCGCGAGACGAGTGACAAGCTGAAGGGCGTCGGTCCTCTCAGTGACGTCGCGGGCCGCGCCGCAGACGGTATCGAGTCGGTGGCAGAGTTCTTCGAGGGCAAGCACATCGGCGACATCGTCCGCGACGTCGAGAAGTTCGCGCGCCGCGAGCCCGCTCTGTTCGTCGGCGCGGCGTTCGCGCTTGGCCTCATCGGCGGCCGCTTCTTGAAGAGCTCCGCACCCCACGCCAGCGCCACCGGCGCCGGCGGCCAGTACGCACGCTCGGGGTCGGGTGGAAGCTTCGACCGTTACGAGTCCTCCTACGGGGCGAGCGCGTTCGGCGACGACGACTACCTCTCGGACGCGGAGCTCAAGGACGACATCGACTCGCAGCGGTTCGGCGCGTACGGCTCGGCGCAGCGCCTCGCGGGTCGCACCACGCAGCCGCTCGGATCGCGAACGGGCATGGGCTCCGGCGCGTCGAAGCCACAGGGCGGCTCGTCCCAGGGCGCGACCCAGGCCTCGCCGGCAGGGAGCTCATTCGGCGCCTCCGCGAGCCCGACCACGAACGCCGCGTCCACGCCCCCGGCGGCCGGTACAACATCCAGCACCCCGCCCTCGACGTCGACCTCCGGCTCGACGACGCCGAAGAACGGCCTCGGCGGCGGCAACATGGGAAGCGTGTGATGGAGGCCGTGACCGAGCAGAGGTCTCTCGGCGAGCTCTTCTCGGAGCTCGCCACGGAGACCGGCACTCTCGTCCGCAAGGAGGTCGAGCTCGCAAAGGTCGAGATGACCGCCAAGGCGAAGGTCGCCGGTCGTGATGCCGCGCTCGTCGCAGGTGGTGGCTCGATCGCGATGCTCGGCGTCATGGCGCTCCTGGCCGCGCTGATCCTCGCCCTCGGCACCCTCATACCGCTGTGGGCTGCGGCGCTCCTCGTGGGCGCCGTGGTCAGCGGCATTGGCGGCGCTCTCGTCGTCACCGGGATCCGCGCTTTCAAAGGCATATCAGCAGCCCCGCGCGAAACGATGCAAACCCTCGAGGAGAACAAGCGATGGCTAAAAGAACAGGTGAGTCGATGACGGCCCCGAACGGAAAAATCGGCATCGAGGACCAGACCGC
>JAYTOQ010000719.1:0-2063 GCA_043747665.1 Polyangiaceae bacterium
GGCCGCGTGAAAATCGTGGTCTACGCGCTGTCCAGCATGCTCGTCGGCATCGCGGGCGTGATGGAGTTCTCGACGCTCACCGTCGGCGACCCCACCGACTCGAACGGCCTCGAGCTCGACGTCATCGCTGCGGTGGTCATCGGCGGCGCGCCGCTGGCAGGCGGGGAGGGGAGCATCCTCGGCTCGGTGTTCGGCGCGCTCCTGATGACGGTCATCCGGACCGGCGCAGTGCACATGGGCATGCCCAGCTGGGTCCAGTACATCGTGACGGGCGTGATCATCTTCGTCGCTGTCGCCGTCGACAGCGTCCGACGTCGCCGCATTTCGCGTTAGTCTCGCAGCCGCAACCGCCGCAAGGAGAAGCCCATGCGCTTGAAGGACAAGATTGCACTCGTCACCGGAGCCAGCCGCGGGATCGGCCGCGCCAGCTGCCTCGCGCTCGCCAGGGAGGGCGCGACCATCGTCGGCACTGCGCGTACGCACCAGGATCTCGAGTCGCTCGAGAAGGAGATCGCAGCGCTCGGCGGCAAGGCGAAGTCGTTCGCCTGCGACGTCACGAAGTCCGCGGAGGTCGCGGCCTGCGTGAAGCAGACCATCACCGATCTCGGTCGCATCGACATCCTCGTCAACAACGCGGGCATCGGCGGCTACCGCCCGTTCCTCGACTGGACCGAGGACGACTACGACAAGGTCATGGATACGAACGCGAAGTCGACGTGGCTCTTCTGCAAGGAGGCCATCCCGCACATGCTGAAGCAGGGCGGCGGCAACATCGTCAACGTGTCGAGCGTCGCGGGCCTCGCGGGCTACCCGAACGAGGGCATCTACTGCATGTCGAAGTTCGCGCAGGTCGCGCTCTCGCAGTCCCTCGACCGCGAGTTCTACCAGAAGAACATCAAGGTCTCGCTGGTCTGCCCGGGCGGAGTGGAGACACACTTCGCGCTGGGCGACGGCCGCACCCCGGACGGCGCGAACATGAAGGGCTTCTCGACCGCGGAGGACGTGGCCGAGGCCGTCGTCCTCGCGGTCCTCCCCCGCGATCGCTCGCGCATCGTGAACATCATCATGCGCCCGATGAACGAACAAACCTGAGACGCACCCGCTTCCAGGCTGCGATCCCCTGCTTACCCGCGGCGGGTGGGGGGAGCGGGGTTGTGGCCGGCCATGCGGGCTTGCGCGGCGATGAGGGTGTTCTCGAGGAGGCACGCGATGGTCATCGGGCCCACGCCGCCCGGGACCGGCGTGATCGCGCCCGCGACCTCCTTCGCTTCGTCGAAGGCGACATCGCCCACGAGCTTCGCCTTCATCGTGTCGCCGTGCGCGCCGCCGGGGAGGTGGATGCGGTTCATGCCGACGTCGATCACCACCGCGCCTGGCTTGATCCAGTCGCCGCGCACCAGCTCCGCCTTGCCGACCGCGACCACGAGGACATCGGCTTCGCGGCACACTGCGGCGAGGTCCGTGGTTCGCGAGTGAGCCATCGTGACCGTGGCGTTGGCGGCGAGCAGCAGCTGACCCATCGGCTTGCCGACGATGTTCGAGCGACCCACCACCACGGCGCGTGCGCCTTCGAGCTTGCGATCGGCGAGCGCGATCAGCTTCATGCTCCCGCGCGGCGTGCATGGCACGAGCGACGGTCGCCCGGACGCGAGGAGCCCGGCATTCACGGGATGAAAGCCGTCGACGTCCTTCTCGGGACGGATGGCGTCGAGCACCTTCTGCTCGCGAATCTGCTTCGGTAGCGGGAGCTGCACGAGGATGCCGTCGACCTCCTCGTCGGTGTTGAGCCGACCGAGCAGCTGCATCAGCTCGGTCTCGGTAGTCGCGGCCGGCAGCACGTGGAGCTTGCCGCGGATCCCGCAGTCGGCCGCCGCTTTCTCCTTGTTTCGCGTGTAGATCTGGCTCGCCGGGTCCTCGCCGACGAGCACCACCTCGAGCCCGGGCGCGCGCCCGTGCTCCTTCGCGAACTTCGCCACGCCCTCGCGGACCTCTGCGCGAACCGACTCGGCCAGCTTCTTCCCATCGAGGATCGTCGCGCTCATCGCCCCTCTTATAGCGGCTCC
>JAYTOQ010000720.1:0-7481 GCA_043747665.1 Polyangiaceae bacterium
CTCCATGTCGCTCATCACGGGCGTCTGGAGGAACAGCGCTGCGATGGTCGGACCGTCGTACGTGGGAGGCGCGGCGTCCTTCGCGTCCTTGGCGCCGATCACCTTGCCGGCGTCATGGGCGTCGCCGCTGTTCAGCGTGGGATTCGGTGCGGCTGGGACGTCCTTGCCGGGCCCGGAGGCGGGGCCGCCCTTGGGCTCGCGCTCGGAGCACGCCGTGAATCCGCACGCGGCAGCGCCGAGCGAGGCGAAGGCGAGTACGAGGAGAGGACGGAGCGACATACGAGCTTTTGCCCTTCGCATGGCCTCGCTCGGGCGTCGAGGAGGGGGCCGGTTCGAGGAAGGGCGTCCCTCGTGATGCCAAAGGGCGAGGAAGAAGGCGAGTTTTTGACGCAAGGCGCCCTTTCAATGGAAGGTCCGTGCCAACGACATTCTGGGTGCGATCTGTCGCCCAGCTTCTGGAAATCCCATGGTTTTGCGTGACGCTTCGTCTTACCTTGTGTCCGTGAGCGGGGTCAGGCGTGGCTAGAGAGACGCATCCCCCCCCCTCGTCGGGGCTGCCGGGACGGCTCCACGGCCTCGGCCACCGCCGGAGTCGTCCCTCCGCGCTGAATTTTCACGGGGATCCACGGATCGGCGCGGCCGACGTCGCGCCGACCGCTCCGCACGCCACACCCCCGGCCGAGCCCGATCGCAAGAGCGGTCCCGCTCGCTTCTGGAGCCAGCGACGCATCCGGGTCGCGCTGGGCGTCGCGTCGCTCCTCTCGTTGGTCTTCCACTGGTACGTGTCGCCGTGGTCGCTCTATCCCGATCGCTCGGGCCTCGAGGTGAAGGACGCCGACGGCGAGCTCACGATCCCGATCGAGCTGCTCGGTGAAGAGGCTCCGGCGGAAGAGAAGCCGCTTCCGCCGGAGCAGACCACGTCTCCCGAGGATGACCCCAACGGCATCAAGGGCAAGCGCGATGCCGGTCCGAAGCCGAAGCCCGACGCAGCCGTGACCGACGCCGAGGCGCTCGCCGTCGACTCCGGCATCGCGCCGATCGCGCTCGACGGCGGACCCACGACGACGGCGAGCGACGGCGGAGCGGTCACCGATGCCGGCGAAGGAGATGCGGCTGGCGACGGCGGTCTCGTGGCATCCGGCGACTCGGGAGCGCCGCCTGGCGCGATGGGACCGCGCGATCCGGGCTCGATGATCGGCCTCGCGGGGCTCATCAGCGCGGGCACCATCAACGTGACGCTGCTCGTGAACATGAGCGTCATCCGGACCAACCCGGTGGGCGCGCGCATGGGGCCGCTGCTCTACGCCATCCCGCAGTGGAACGATTTCATGAAGGGCTCGCAGGCATCGGTCGATCCGATCCGCGACACCGACTGGATCCTCGTCTACGGCCCTTCGCTCATCCACACCGAACGCGACGCGGTGATCGTGCACTACTCGGCGCCGGACGACGTCGTCGATCTCGCGGTGGAGTCGATCGCCAAGCGTTACGACAAGGGCGGGGCCTACGACGCGGGCGTGCCAGGCGTGAAGGCTTCGCTCGGTCACGCCGACAATGCCGAGCGCGTCTTCATGCGCGTGCAGCCCCACGTGCTCACCATCGTTCCGAAGGACAAGGCCACCGATTTCGCGAAGGTGCTGAAGCGCGCGCCCATCGCGCCGCGCGTTCGTCCGGGCGAGGCCATGCGGCTCACGGTCAAGGACCCGTGGAAGCAGATCTCGATTCCGAACCTGAAATTCAGCCAATCGCTCCAGGAGATCCGTCTCTGGATCGTGCCGCGCGCTTCTGACGGCGGCGCGGACGTCTACGTCGAGGGCGACTGTCTCGACGAGGAGTCGGCGACCGACTCGGCAGACGCGATGACCGATCTCATCCGCCGTCAGAACAGCAACCTTCTCGTGCGCGCCGCGACGCGCGGTGTCCTCAACAACGCAAAGGTCGTCGCGGAGGGCAAACGGATCACCTCGCACCTCAGCGTCAGTCAGGATCAGCTCGAGGCGCTATTGCAAGGCGTCGCGGCGTTCCTCGGCGTCCAGGTCACGTCGGCGCCCGGCCACTGAGCTCCTTCAGAGAGCACCCGCGTCCGCGGTGCACCGTACGAGGTCCTTCTCGCACGCGCGCTTGGCCATCAGGAGCTCTTGGATGTCGCGCTGCTGCTGGCTGGGCGGGCGGTTCCGCGCGTCGATCAGCGTCTGCGTGATCTTCGCGAGCTCGACCTTCTCGGTCTCGGCGCGCGCTTGCGCTGCGCGTGACTCGCGCGAGCTCTCCCAGTACACCAGGCCGAGGACCGCCGCCGCCACGAACAGAGAGGACGCGAGGCCAATGATGCCCGCCGACGCGCGAAGCTCGTTCCTGCGCGACGCCGCGACGAACGCGTGCGCCTCCGGCGACAGCAACGTGCGACGGGACAGCGAGAGCGCGCGCGCATCCCGACGAGGACGACCCCGGAACAGACGATCGGGTCCGGGCTCTGCGCGCCATCGTGCGGCGGCGTCCTCGACGTCATGTGCGGTCTCGCGATCGCGACGCTCCGCCTGGACCCATGCTGCAAGCCGCGGCCAGCGGGCGATCAAGGCTTCGTGCGCAAGCGTGGCGCGACCGTCCTCGACGACGACGAGGCGCGCGCGCTCGAACTCCGCGAGCACCTGGTCGCGTCGCGGATCAGGGATCTCACGTGCGAGATCGGCCTTCGTGCGCGTGGCCCGCGTGCCATGCGGCGTGGTCAGCGCGAGCAGCAGGGAAGCCGCCACATTTCCCGTGCTCGGGCCGTTCGCTTGCACGAGCGCGGTCAGCGTAGCCTCGGCATGACGCGCGAGCGCGCCTGCGAGCCCGCCGATGGCGTGGAGTGCGCGACGTGGCACCACGCGGCGCTCGACGTCGCGATGATCCCACAGGCGCGCGAGCCCGAACTCCACGAGCGGCATGGCCTCGGCGATGCTCGCGAGCTCGCGTGCCAGCTCGCTGCGCATGCCGTCGTCTTCGAGCGCGAAGTCGTAGGCTGCGAGGCGCTCGTCCACGACATCCGCCCAGGCAGACGCGGTGAGCGGCACCACCAGCTGTACCGCGCGGGTCAGGGCGACGCCGAGCCCTGGTTCACCGAGCAGCGAACCGAGGAGGTCGCGGCGCGCGGTGACCACGCAGCGCAGGCCGGGCATCGGTCGTGACGAGAGCGCGGCCAGGAACTGCCCGAGGTAGGCGCGCTCGCCGTCGGCGGTCAGGGTCACCAGCTCCTCGAGCGCGTCGACGAGGATGACGATGCCGACCGACGTGGTCTCCACGACGCGCGCGAGGTGCGCCGCGAGCTCGTCGGGGTCGTCAGGCAGGGGCTTGCCCGCGAGCATCGGACCGAGCGCGTGTCCGAGCGCCGCTCTGGGATACGCATCGGGCGACATCGCCACCGAGATCCACTGCGGTGGCCACACGCCGAGCGCGCCGTCGAGCACGGCGGGCAAAACACCGGCGCGCGCGAGGCTGCTCTTGCCCGATCCGGATGGGCCGACGAGCGCGACGAGCCCGCGCGCGCGCAGCAGCTCCAGCGCGGACGCCACGTCGGTAGCGCGGCCGAAGTAGACGTCGCGGTGCCTCGCGTCGAAGGCCTCGAGGCCGCGAAAGGGGCCCTCGCTCGGCAGGTTTCTCGCCCCCCCGCGCTGTACGCGGCGCAATCGTTCGAGCTCGCAGGCGACCCACTCGGCGCGCTGCGGACGGCTCTGGCGTTTCGGCGCGACGAGCGAGTCGACGAGGCGCGCCAGGCCCTCCGGCACCAAAGGCGCGAGCTCACGTACGAGGGGCGGCGCGGCGAAGCCGAACGCGACGCTGGTGCGGATGCGCGTCACTGACTCTGCATCGCCGCCGTCGCTGGCGGGCAATCGCCCGGTGAGGCATTCGAAGAGCATCGCGCCGAGCGCGTAGAGATCGCTCGTTGCGTCCGCCGGCGCGCCTTCGGCGAGGCAAGCAGGATCGATGTAGCCCATGGTCCCCGCGATGGCGTCGGTGCCTTCGCCGTGCTCGTCGGATGCGTGCGTGGTGCGCTCCGACTGGGCGGTATCCCGCGAGACGAGCAGCGCGGCCTCTTGCGTGGCCATCCCGCCGCCGACACTGACGATGATGGCACCTTCGGAGGTAGCGCCGCCGCCGGTCCGAGCTCCTGTCGCGACGCTCGGCGCTGCCGAAAGGCGCGCTGACGAGCGCACCAGCTCCGGTCCCCCGCGTCGCGCACGTACCGCGATGCCGAAGTCGATCAGCTTGTAGACGCCGCCGGCATCGATGACGTTGCCGGGCTTCACGTCACGGTGCACGAGGCCGGCGGCGTGAACCGCCGCGAGCGCCGAGGCCATCGCCGCGCCGATCTCGAGCGTCGCATCGACCGGCAGCACGCGCTCGCTGTCGAGGCGATCGGCGAGGGACGTTCCGCGCACGTGCTCCATGGCTAGGCCGAGGACGTTGCCGGTGGGCTCCTCGACGAGCTGGAAGAAGCGCACCACGTTGGGGTGCTCGACGCGACACAGCGCGCGAGCCTCCTCGATGATGCGGTCGCGAGCCTGGGACCGCGTTCCGGCGGTCCCGGTCGACCCGGCGACGTCGTCGATGGCGAACAGCTTGAGCGCGACGGTGCGTAGCTCGGCGCCGCCATACTCCTCGGCGGCGAGAAAGACCGGCGCGAAGCCGCCTTCGCCTAGCTCGGCGACGAAGCGGAACGGGCCAAGTCGCGGCGAGGGAGACGCGAGGAGGCGTGCGATCGACGCGTTGGGCGCCGTCGCGCCGCTACTCACCTTCGCTCTGGACGACGAGCTGGTTCGAGGTGGAGTAGCTCGTGACGTAGTACGGTTCGCCGTCTCCGTCGGTGTCGCCCTTCGCCACCGTGACGTAGAACGGGTCGGTCGCCTTCAGATCAGTGAGCCCGCTGCTAATGAGCGCGGCGCCGGTGCCGGTCGGGTCGCTGTAGCCGCCGGCGTTCGCGCCGAAGTCGGCGGTGGTGGCGTAGCCGAACATGACGGTGCGCCGGGCTCGACCGACAGCCTCCCCCACGCGTTGATGTCGACGCAGTTGGTGCACTTGTCACCCCACGCCGTGACGAACGGTCCAGGGGTCGCGGAGGGATAGAACGAAGTCGAATTCGAGGACACGACGGCGTAGATGCCCTTCTCGGTCTTGTACGCCTCCTGCGCAGCGCGGATGCCCCCGGTGACTTGCTTGGCCTCGGCTGTCCGCGCCGTCGCGGCGTAACGCCGGTAGCCGAGGATGGCGAGCACACCGAGAACGCCGACGACCACGACGACAATCATGAGCTCGATCAGCGTGAAGCCCTCACGGCGAGCTCGGCGGCGAGCGCGGTCGCGGGCCGAAGCGAAATGACGCGTCTGCGTGCAAACACCCCCGAGCGCGAAGTGGAAGACTCGGTGATCGTATCGCGATGGGGTCGAGGCGCAAAGCGAGCGCGCCATAGAGGGGGCGCCCGTGGTAATCGAACGCACATGCGAACAGTGCTCTGGATGTCAGGAAAAGAGTCGGTTTTGATGTTGTTTCTCGGCGCGAGTGTCGCCCTGGCTGGCCTGACCACGGGTTGCTCGAAGCGGGTGGAGGAGCCGCCGCAGAGCGAGTTCAAGCCCACCGAGGCGCCGCCGCTGCCGCCGGGACCGGAGAAGCTCGAGATCGTCGACGACGTGGTCGGCACGGGTCCCGAATCGAAGAAGGGCGACACCGTGAAGGTCCACTACACGGGCACGCTCCTGAACGGGAAGCCGTTCGACAGCTCGCGCGGGAAGGATCCCTTCCAGGTGACGATCGGCCAGGGTCAGGTCATCAAGGGCTGGGACGAGGGGCTCCCCGGCATGAAGGTCGGCGGCAAGCGGACGCTGACGATCCCGTGGCAGCTCGCGTACGGCGACAAGGGGAGTGGAGCGACGATCCCCCCGAAGGCGGCGCTGAAGTTCGAAGTGGAGCTGATGGAGATCGTGGCGCCGACGTCGGGCGCCGCCGACGCCGGGAAAGAGGCGGGCGCAGCGAAGGGTGGCGCCGCGAAGGACGCCGGCGCGAAGAAGTAACGCGCGGCCACACGCGCTCTACCGATTCGGGCTCTCCAGCGTCACGACCCTCTCCACGCCGACGCCCCCGAGCTGCTCGCGCAGCGCGTTCTCGAGATCCTTCATCACGCCCGCCGTCCCCGGACCGAGCACGATCGGGCCGCCCTCGCAATCGAGCTCGATGGTGTCGCCCTTCACGTCGAAGCGGCGGATCCTGGACCACGCACGCGCTGCGCCCGCAAACGTCACGCCGTAGTCGTCGACCGCGACGTCGAGGGGCATGGTGGCCGAGACGCCGAACGCGGCGACCGCCAGCAGCGCGAGCATCACGCTCGACCCGATCACGAACGTGGCGCCGGGGCGGTGCCGCGAGAGCTGGTACCAGCCGCCCAGCATCACGATGCCGAACGCGAGAACGTGCAACGCCGCCGATGATCCAAAGAACAGCGCCGGCCGGCCCACGCGAAACAGCCGGCGATGCTCGGGCAATATCGCCCGCACCGCTTCCTCGACCACGCCGTGGCGCAGCGCTCTCCTCACGACCGCAACGAACACGCTCGCGAGGAGCACGTTGAGGAAGACCGCCACCATGGCGCCGCCGTCCGTCGAGAGCAGCGCGTCGAAGAGACCGTGCGCGGCCGCCGCGAGCGCGAGGAACAAGAGCACGCGCGGCCTTCGCTCGACGAGACGCGCCCCCAGCGCGTAGCCCCAGATGGCCCCGAAGAACATGTGCGCCGGCACGCTCATGAAGCAGCGTGCGACCACGATCGGCGCCGACAATCGCGTCATCGCGAAGTAACGGATGTTCTCCGCCGCCGCGAAGCCGAGCGACGAGACGATCCCGTACACGATGCCATCGACGGGCTCGTCGAACTCGCGTCGGCGCAGCGCGAAGCTCGCGCCGAGCATCTTCGCGCCTTCCTCGCACGCGCCGACCACCACGGTGAACACCACGAACGCCAGCGGCAGGGCGTAGAGCTGCCCACCGAACGTCACGACGCGCGGGTCGAGCCATGGCGACAGGTTCACGAGAAAGAGCTCCGCGAAGCCCGCCGGAATGGTCGCCAGACCACCGAGCACGAAGGTGACCGCGACGAGCCACATCGGCTCCGGGTGCGCGCGATCGAACCGCCGGATGAACGCGAGCCAGGCCACCGACAGCAAGATCGGCACGACGAAGCACGCCGTCGCGAGCGCATCGTTCGGCGGCAGTCCGATCGCGCCCACGCGTTTCAAGAGCGGAAGACGCGACGTGGTGAGGATCTGCTTCTCGTCTTGCGCGCGCGCGTACGCCTCGATGCCGGTGCCGAACGACACGTGTACCGCATCGCGCTCGAACGTCGGCCGACCGAGCGACGTACGACCGCGGACCAGTACCTCGCCGCGGGGTGAGCCGATCGCTCGCTCGTAGGCGGTGGAGAGCGCGCCCTCCGCCGGTGTGCCCTTCGCGGCGCGGAGGCG
>JAYTOQ010000721.1:0-13066 GCA_043747665.1 Polyangiaceae bacterium
GCGCGCCGAGAGCGCCGCCATGATGGCGTGGCGCACCTCCGCGCTGCGCTCGCGGTCGAGGCGCGCGCGCAGCATGCTCTCGGCTTCGGCAGAGCGGTCGTGACCGAGGAGCTCGGCAGCGTACCGCCGGACCGCCTCCGCCTCGTGCTCGATGGCGCGCGCGAGCGACACGAGCGCGCGCTCGTCGCCGGTGTTCGCGAGCTGCGCGAGCGCGAGCTTCACCACCTCGTGATCGGGGTGATCCGCGGCGCCCATGAGCGCCTCGATCCGCGCCTCGACATCGATGCCGCCGACCACCTCGACGGCGGCAGCAGCCAGCGCCGCCTCCTTCGAGCGGAGCAGCGGTCGCGCGGCAGCGAACGCGCGCGTGGGGTCCGCGTCCTTCAGCGCGCGCAGTACCGATGCGAGGCGGAGGGGATCGCGCGTCGATGCCGCCAGCGCCGCGAGCTGCTCGGCGCGCCCGAGGCGACCGAGCGCGCGGATCGCCGCGTGCGCGACGACGGGCTCCTCGTCGGCGAGGGAGAGCGTGACCGCGACCGCCGCGTCCTCTCCGCCGATGGATGCGAGCGCCTCGATCGCTCCGCGTCGCACCGCGGCCTCGCGATGCGTGAGCGCGCTCGCCAGGAACTCCTCGTCCTCGGGAATCGTGGCGCGTGCACGCGCGAGCGCATCGAGCACGATCGTGGCGGTGAGCGCAGCGTCGCTACGCGGGTCGACGCCGGTGGCGGCCTCGCGCGCCGCATCGAGATGGCGTGCGGCGATGGCGAGGAGCGCGCCATGAGCGGCGCCCGCCACCTTGGGATCAGGGCTCGCGACATGACGCGCAACCGCTGCGAGATCGTTCGCTCCGCCGACGATGGCGAGGCTCTTCAGCGCCGGCGCGACGACGTCCGACGATGGATCGGAGAGCGCATCGCGAACCGCGGCGAGGCCCTCCCCTTCGCGCGGACCGGCTGCGCCGGCGCTGCCAAGGGCCAGCTGCGGCAGCATCGAGATGGTCGCCCCACGCAGCGACGGCGCCCCGGTTCGTCCCGCAACGAGCAACGGCTCGACCGCCTCCTGACCGTAGAGGCGGAGCGCGGCCTCCGCGCGATCGGCGGTGGCGTCGTCGGCGAGGGCGTCCGCGATGAGCGCGACGTCGTCCGGATCGCGCAAGAGGCCGAGCGCGAGGATGGCCGCGCCTCGCGCGCTCGCATCGACGTCCTTGCCCTTGGCGAGCTCACGAAGTCGCGCGCGCGCCTGCGACGATGCGCGCAGCGTCTTCGCAGCGACATCGAGGAGATCGTCGTCTCCCCAGGCCTCTTCGATGCTCCGTCCGAGCGCGGTCGTGGCCTCGAGCGAGAGCGTCGGGCTGGGATCCGCGCAGGCCTCGGCGAGCGCGCGCACCACCCGCGGCGTCGTGCTCCCGCCCGCGGCGGCGATCGCCGGTCGGCGCAGGAGCGGATCGCCGAAGAGCGGCTCGAGCGCGCTCCAGGGCACGGCCTCGTCGAGGTTGCGGAGGGACTCGAGCGCGGCGAGGCGTGCAGGTGTGTCACCGGTCGCGAGCAGCGACGTCAGCGCGGCCTTTGCGAGCTCGCGCGCCTCGTCGCCGGCGAGGTGCGCGCGACCGAGGCCCTCCGCGGCCGCGACCACCACGTTGCCGTCGGGATCGGCGAGACATTTCCCGAGCGCGCGCATGCCGGACAGCGTGGGCGCGCCGGCGAGCATCTCCACCGCGAGCTTGCGGCCGTCGGCATCGAGACGAGACAGCGCGTCGATGGCGCCGGGGACCGCATCCGGACCGATGGACACGAGCGCCTCGACGGCGGCGTTGCGGAGCCCGATGTCGTCACGCTCGCCGAGCGCGCGCGCGACGGCGAACACGACGGCGGTGCGAGGCTCGACGCGCGCCGCGATGGTCGCGGCCTCCTTGCGAACGCGCCAGTCGACGTCGCCTAGCGCGACGAGCAAGAGCTCGCACGACTCGGGAGCCGGCAAGGCCGGGATCTCCTGGGTCGCGACGCGGCGTACCTCGGGCTCGGAATCCGCGAGTCGAGCGCGGACGCTCGTGACGCGATCGTTCATGCAGCTCCGAAAGACGACGGCGAAGACGACGGCATGTCGCGAGCCACGGCCTCGGCGAGCGCACTGAACGCGCTGACGTCGAGCACGAAGACGAGACCGCCGCCGTTGGTCGCCACGCCCTCGATGCCGCGCACGTCGTCACCGGCGCCGAGCGTGGGCGCGGGACGGATGGCCTCGCCGCCCGTTCCAAAGACCTCGGTCACCGAGTCGACGACGAGCGCGACGTACCGCCCCGCGGGCGCCCGCGGCGTCGGCTCGTGCGGATTGGTCTTCGGCTTCGGCGCGACGTCGATGACGATCCACTTATTTTTACGGCTCGAACCGCTCGGAGCGAGGGCAAAGCGCACGCGCAGATCGACGACGGGCACGACATCGCCGCGGAACGATGCGACGCCCTTCACCGAGATGGGAGCGCGCGGCAGCTCGACGACGTCGAGGGGATTGACGATCTCGCGCACCGCCTCGATGCGCACGGCATAGGCCACGTCGCCGACGAGGAAGCCGACGAGGTTCTTCGTGGGATCGTGGCGTTGCCTAGGCATGGTTACGATGCATGGTGTTGCGATCAGTCGAGGAAGAGCGGCGCGAGGTCGAGCAGCAAGAGGACGGCGCCGCCCGGCGGCCGGCCGAGGCCGACGACGTGTGGAGGCTGCTCGGTGCCGAGCACGTGCGGAGGCTCGACCTCGCTCTCGGCGAGGCGATAGACCTGGAGCACCTCGTCGACGAGGAGGCCGATGAGCTCGCCGGCGGCATCGACGAGCAGGATGCGGCTCTTCTTGTCCATCGTGAACGAGCGGGTGAGACGGAAGCGACGCTTCAGATCGACGACGGTGACGAGCCGGCCGCGTACGCTCATGACGCCCACCACCTCGGGATCCGCGCGCGGCACCTCCGTGATCGGCAGCGGCTTCAGGATCTCGACGATGTTGCCGATCTGGATGGCGTAGGCCTCCGTCGTCAGCATGAAGGCCAGGTACTCGGCGCGCTTGCCGAGCTCGTCGGCGCGCTGCAACGCGGAGCGACCTTCGCCGCGACGCGACACGAGCGCCTTCACGAGAGACCTCCGTCGACGGCCTTGGGTGAGCGCGGACCTTCGAGCTGACCAGCGATGCGTCCCTCGGGAGAGCTCGCGAGCACCTCGTTGATGAGCGCGGCCGCATCGAGCACGAGGCCGACACGCTGATCGCCGAGCTCGGTCGCTCCGGCGAGCCCGCGCGCCTTCTTCAGCGATTTTCCGAGGGCTTTGATCACGATGTCCTGCTGGCCGACGAGCTTGTCGACGATGAAGCCGACGCGCCGATCGGCGACGCTCGCGACGATACAGTAGCTCTTCGCCTTGCGACCGGGACGCACCTCGGGAGGCTTCGGCGTGGGCGCGGACTCGTTGATCCAGACGCCCGGGCGCCAGCCTTCGAGCTGGAACAGCTTGGCGAGGCGCACGATGGGGAGCGTCGCTCCGCGCTGCGTCATCACCTCGCGCCCCTCGAAGGTCTTGATCATCGAGTCGTCGAAGACGATCGCCTCCTCGACGCTCGCGAGCGGCATGCAGAACGTGCGTCCCGCCACCTCCAGCATCAGCACGCTGATGATGGCGAGCGTGATGGGCAGCGTGATCGTCATCTTGGTACCGATGCCGACCTCGCTCGAGATGTCGACGACGCCGCCCAGCTTCGAGATGTTCGTCTTGACGATGTCCATGCCGACGCCGCGGCCCGAGAGCGCCGTCACGTCGTCACGCGTGGTGAAGCCCGGCTGGAATACCAGCGAGAGGACCTCCTTCGAGCTCATCTCGCGCGCCTCGGACTCGCTCACGAGGCCGCGCCGGAGCGCAGCGGCGACGATCACCGCGGGGTCCATGCCCTTGCCGTCGTCCTCGATCTCCAGGACGACGTGATTTCCCTTCTGGAATGCATTGAGCGCGATGGTGCCGACCGGCGGCTTCCCCACCCGCATGCGCTCGTCCCTGTCCTCGATGCCGTGGTCGATGGCGTTCCGGATCATGTGCATGAGCGGATCGGAGAGCTCCTCGACGATGAGCTTGTCGATCTCGGTCTCGGCGCCGGTGATGACGAGGTTCACCTGCTTGTCGTGCTCGCGCGAGATCTGCCGCACGATGCGCGCGAGCTTGTCGAAGACCTGCCCCAGCGGAACCATGCGCACCTCGAGGATGCCGTTCTGCATCTGCGCAAGGTGGCGATCGAACGATCGATGGAGGCGATGGAGGTCGGGCGCGATCTCCTTGAGATCGGGATCGAGCCGAACGCGCTCCGAGAGCCGCGCGACGACGCCGCGCACGATGGCGAGCTCACCGACGATGTTCATGAGGTGATCGAGCTTGCGGATGTCGACGCGGACCGTCTGCGTCACGCTGCGCAGCGTGAGCTCGCGGCTTCCGGCGGTGCCGCTCGAGCCGCCGCTGGTCGTGCCGCCCGCGAAGCCGCCGCCGGGGATGACCGGGAGCGGAACGCCCGGGATTCCCCGGGGCGGATACGTGCCGGGCTGCCCATGCTGACCAGGACCGGGCGGAAACGAAGGCGCAGGAGGCGGCGCGGAGGTGCGGGTCGAGGCGCCACCGGCGGCGTTGATCTCGTCGAGCAGCGCATCGCCCGCCGACGTCGTGGGCGGGCCCATTGACGCGTCGTAGGGATCGCCGAAGGTGCCTTGCCCGCCGTGCGTTCCGGACGTGCCTGTATCGGGCGGCGGCGGCGGAATGCTCGCCACCGGGTTCGGCGCGCCGTCACGCCGGCGGACCTCCTCGACGGAGATGTTCGGACCTGCGACCGCGCCGCGCAGGACACCGAGGCTCGCGCGGCTGGCCACGAGGATCTCGAGCTCGACGCTCTCCGCGTCACCGCCCTCGCCGGTGGGCAGGAACGTGATGATCTCGCCGTGTGGTCGCGTCTTCGCCTTCAGGTCGTCGAGCGCGGAGTCGATGGTCGCGAGCTGGAACTGCACGCGCATCCGGTAGAGCGAGAGCCCGGCCTGGAGGTTCGTCCGAAGGCGATGCTCCTCGTACTCGGTGAGCACGCCGAGGAGGCCGGGGTCGAGCTCGTATTGCGCGACGACGCTGCCGCCGCCACCGCCCTTCTGCTGCGCGACCTGACCGAGCGACGCAAGGAGCGCCTTCACCTCCTGCGCGGGCTCGGGGGCGTCGCCCTTCGCGGCGGCAAGGATGCGCCCGTAAAGCTCGACGGACTGGAAGAGCAGATCGAGGACCTGTGACGTGAGCTCGATACGCCCGAGGCGGAGGTCGTCGAGGAGATTCTCGAGCTCGTGTGACAGGCCGCTCATCATGGCGGCGCCGAACAGACCGGAGAGGCCCTTGAGGGTGTGGACCGCGCGGAAGACGTCGTTGACGAGCTCGGCGTCGCTGCCTCCGCGACGACACACGTCGTCGAGCGCCAGGAGATCGCGGCTCAGGCCGTCGACGATCTCCTGAGCCTCCGAGAAGAACTCCTCGCGCGCCTTGTCGCCGGCGCTCTCGCCGCGTCCACCGCCGCCGACGTTCTCAGCCATCGCTCACCGCGGACGCGGGCGGCGCCGGACCAAGCAGCCGCGCACACGTCTCACGCATCAGCTCCGGCGAGAAGGGCTTCGGCACGTACGCGTCGGCGCCGAGCTTCTTGCCTCGCTCGACGTCGCGCTCGGTCGCTTGCGTGGAGATGATGACGAGCGGCGTCGTCCGGTACTGCTCCGAGCGGCGGATGAAGTGAATGAGCTCGAGCCCGTTCACGTCGGGCATGTTGATGTCGGTGATGATAAGGTCGTAGCGAGCGCGCGGGAGGAGGCGCATGGCGTCGAAGCCGCTCTGGGCCTCGGTGAGTTTGAGGGCGCCCATCGCTGCCGCGGACGCGGCGTCCTCCAGGATCGCGCGCACGAACGAGCGCGTCGACGCGGAGTCTTCGACCACGAGAATCCGTCGCACCCTCTCAATCTATCAGGATGCGGGATTGCGCCGGGAGATTTGGCGGTAGACTCGGAAGCGTGGCGGCCCTTGCACCTCCCTCTACCGCGGCTGCGCTCGTCATCGGGAACGAGCTGCTCTCGGGGAAGGTCGAGGAGGCGAACGTGCACGTCCTCGCGCGCACCCTGCGCGGCCTAGGCGTGGAGCTGCGCCGTGTCGTGATGATCCTCGACGACATCGACGAGATCGCGCTCGAGGTGAAGGCGCTGGCGTCTACCCACGACTGGGTCTTCACCTCGGGCGGTGTCGGCCCAACTCACGACGACGTCACCGTGCTGGGGGTCGCGCAGGCCTTCGGCGTACGTGCCGTCGAGGATCCGGTGCTCGCGAAGATGCTGCGCGATCACTACAAGGAGCGGTGCACGGCCGGCCATCTGCAGATGGCGCTCGTGCCGGAGGGCGCGACGCTGGAGGCGAGCGACGAGATCCGCTGGCCGACCATCCGCTTTCAGAACGTCTGGCTCATGCCGGGCGTCCCGGAGATCTTCCGCATGAAGCTCCCGGTGGTGGTGGCGCGAATCGGCAGCGGCACGAGCTTCGTCTCGCGCGCCGTCTTCACCAAGATGGATGAAGGCGATCTCAAGCCGCTGCTCGACGCGATTGTGGCGCGATTTCTCGACGTCGGCGTCGGGTCCTACCCGAAATGGCAGGACCCGACGTACCGCACGAAGCTCACGTTCGATGGTCGCGACGCCGCTCGGGTCGACGAGGCGCGCGACGCCTTCGTCGCGCTTCTCCCCGAGGGCGAACCGCAGCGACTCGAGTGAGTCGGCTCAGGCCTGGAGCTTGGTGGCGAGCGCGCCGACGACCTTCGCGCGTGCGTCGAGCCAGCGCGCGCTGGCCTCGAGCCCACGCTTCGCGACGCTCAGGCTCTTCGCGGCCCACGCGGTGACGGTGTCGAAGACCTCGTCGACGATCGACTCGGGCTTCTCTGCAGACGGCTCGGTCGCGAGGGCCTTCGCGGTCTCGGTGGCGGGCGCGGTCTTTTCCTTGTGCTTGCTCATGACTTCCTCCGGCGGCGCGGTCACGGGCTCATAAAGCGAGCCGAGTAACGCGTCGCGTCACAACATGACGCATTGACGCGTCGTGTCAAGAGGTGCCGTGCGACCCACCCTCGACAGCGCCTAGCAACGGAGCAAAAAAAGCCTCGGCTTCCGCGAGGATCCGGGAAATCGACGCGCCGAGCTCGTGGCCATCGTCGACCTCGATGAGGCGCACGTGGCGCTTGCCGCGCGCGAAGGCCCGGGACCGATCGATGTCGACGACCTCGTCTTGGCGGCCGTGGACGATCAGCACCGGGACGCGGACGTCAGGCAGACCGACGTCGAGGCGCTCAAGCTCCTCCACGAACCCGAAGTCGACGCGCGCCTTCTTCTTCGTGGCGTGATCGTCGACGGTGAGGAAGCCGTCGCGACGCCAGGCCTCCCACGCCTCCGTCGCCATCTGCGACTTCCAGCGGTCGGCGAGACGGAACGCGGGCGCCATCGCGAGCACGGCGCAGACCCGCGGGTCCTCCTCGGCAACGCGGCATGCGGTCAGCCCGCCGAGGCTCGAGCCGATGAGCACAGCGCGCGCGCTCGACGTCGGACCGGGCGCCGCGCTCGCATCGATGGCCGCGCGAACACGCGCTCCGATAGCCGAAAAGCGCAGGTTTTCCAAGGATGGAACGCGCAGATCGAGCGCGTCGATCGCGAGGTCGCGGGCCTTGCCCCACGCCTCGAACGCGCGCGCCTTCGTCGAGGCGGGGCTCGACGCGAAGCCGTGGAGATAGAGCCACACCGGTTCGGCGGTCATGGGCGCGAGGTGCTCGGCGCGGGTCTCTCGGGGGTGTCGGCGAGGATCGGGCTGCGCTTGACCTTGACGTCGCGCTTCTGTCCGCCCCGATCGACGGACAGCGTCAGCGTCGAGCCCACGTTTCCGCGGACCGCCTTTCGCACGTCGTCCTGGGTCAGCTCCTTCACGAATTGGCCGTCGATCGCGAGGATTTCGTCGTCGATCTCGAGCCCGGCCCGGTCGGCCCCTTGACCAGGCGGGATCCCGCGGACGAAGAGCCGCCCGTCCGTCGTCTTGCCGAGGAGGGCCCCGATGGTGCCCGGGGCGGACGACGCGCACGCTCCGATGACGAAGGCGAACAGCAAGACACTCAAGAGTGATACGACGCTGCGAGGCGTGCGCGACGTGCGCGACGTGCGCGACGTGCGAGACCTGACACGAGACCCGAGCCGAGCGTTCCACGAATGCTGAAACTTTCCAGCTCCACGCAAGCGACCGCGCGTCGCCGTTGCTTTCGAACACGACCGCTCGATATTCTTCTTTTGATCTCCGCTGACCATTTCTGTGCGACCGCATCGCGCACACAGCACGACTGAGAACGCTCCGACCATGTGGAAGCTGGTCATCGAGGACGACGAAGGGAAACGCACGGTCGTTCCTCTTACGCGCGATGACTACACCATCGGGCGTCAAGAGGGGAACACGATCCGGCTGACCGAGCGGAACGTCTCGCGCGAGCACGGCCGCATCAAGCGAAAGCGCAACGGCGCCACGCCCCCGCCTCCCTCACCGACGAACGGCTCTGCGAAGGACGACTTCGTCCTCGAAGATCGCTCGAGCTACAACGGCCTGTTTGTCAACGGCCTCCGCGTCGCGCACGCGCAAGATCTCCAGCACGGCGATCTCATCCAGATCGGCGACTACCGGATCGTGCTCCAGGACGACGCCGCGTCGGCGATCGAGACAGCGGCGATCCCCGTCACCACCACCGAGCCGGGTCACGACGTCAAGGCGACCATCCCGATGGCCGCGGCGTTCCGCGGTCAGGACCTCACCGATCGCCCCAGCCGCTTCGTGATGCTCGTGGGACCCACGCCCGGCGTGGAATACCCGCTCGAGCGCGAGCGCATGACCATCGGTCGCGCCGAGGACTCCAGCATCTCGGTCAACCACAACTCCGTCTCTCGGCTGCACTGCGAGGTGCATGCCCTTGGCGACGGTCGCTACGAGATCGTCGACAAGGGCTCTTCCAATGGCGTGCGCGTCAACGCCGTCGAGCTGAAGCGAAGCATCATCGAGGCCGGCGACGTCATCGAGCTCGGCGACGTGCGCTTCAAGTTCGTCGGCGCCGGCCAGGTCTTCGTCCCGGGTCCGAACGAGAGCCAGCAGCTCACGGCGATCAGCGACCGCGAAGCCGAGCTCGCCGATCCGCGCCGCAAGAGCTGGGGCGGCTACGCGCTTCCCATCGTCGGCGCCGGCCTCGTCGGTGCGCTCATCATCCTCGCCTTCGTCTGGGTGCTTCGCGCGCGCGCTGCGGACAATCCGCCGGGCAACATCACGACCACGCCGGACACCGAGCAGGCGCTCGTCACCGAAGCGAAGAAGACCTGCACCCCGGACGACTGCGACGTCTCCTACCAGCAGGTCTCGACGCTGCCCGACAAGTCGCCGTGGCGCTCGCACAAGGACTTCCGCGACATCGAGAACATGTGGGCCGACTCCATGTTCAAGAAGGTCGCCGCCGCGACCGACGTCACCGTGAAGCGCGCGATGCTTGCCAAGGTCGGCGCGGCAGCGACGCTCGACGAGAGCCACCGCGCGAAGCTCTCCACCGCGCTCGCTGATCTCGATCAACCGGCGGCCACGCCGAGCCAGCTCCCCGTCGCATCGGCGACCCCGCCGGTGACCGTCACGTCCACGCCGGTCGCCGCGGTCGCGCCGCCGGTGCCAAGCGCAGGCAAGCCGCCCGCGACGGCGCACACGACGACGGCAGCGCCGGGCACGGTCGCGACGCAACCCACGAGCACGCCCACCGTCGCGCCGAAGCCGCCGTCGGGGCCGTCCGCCCTCGAGAGGGCCAACGAGGCGGCGCTCGAAGGACGCTTCGCGGACGTGCGTCGCTTGCTCGAGTCGAAGGTGCGCGCCGGCCACGGCAATCCCGACGAGGTCCGCCTCGTTCGCAAGGCGTGCTCGTCGCCGTTCGACAAGGCCTGCGTCGACGACATCAAGGCAAAGTACCCCTGACGGGGAAGCTCGCCTCCGACGATCGGAGCGCGGAAGCCGAACTGGTGCGGCTGCTATCGTCTCGGCGCCCTCGTCGCCGAGACGGTCGCGAAGGCGTCATTCTGATGGAACCGGACCGAGCGACGAAGCGAGGCGAACATGAGCGACGCGAATAGCCCTCCGAACGACGGCGCCCCGAGCCCTCCCGACCCCTTCGCGCAGCTCGAGCGCTCGCATCGTCGTCTCGAGGAGCGCCTCGAGGATCTGGCGTGGGCTGCGCGTGAGGCGAAGGGCGCTGCGGCCGACGTCGATGCGCTCCGTGACGTCGCCACGTTCTTCACGCGCGCCGTGCGCCGTCACGAGGAGGACGAGGAGAGCTCGCTGTTTCCGAGGCTGCGCGGGAATGCCGATGTCGAGGCGCTCCTCGCACGGCTCACCGAGGAGCACCGTGAGCACCTGGCGCTCCATGCGCGGCTCGACGCGATCATCACGAAGCTCGATGGCTCGCCCGATGACGCACCGGCGATCGCCGAGCTCGCGGACGTCGCCGAGGCTTTGAAGGTTGCTTACCGCTCGCACGTCGACGCAGAAGAGCGGACGCTGTTCCCTGCGGCGCGCGCGGCGCTCGACGCCGAGGCGCTCGCGTCGATCGCCCGCGAAATGCAGGACCGACGTGGCGGAGGTGGCGGAGGCGGAGGCGGAGGAGGCGGTCGCGGAGGAGGCGGTGGTGGTGGCGGCGGAGGCGGTATGCGCCGCGTCGGCTGAGTCGCCCACAACGCCTGCGCGAAATTCGTCCGGACGCCGCGACGAGCCCATCCTTCCCGTATCCTCTCTCGGATGTGGCCGTTCCGTGATCCCAGGACCGAGACTCCGAGCTACGACGTCGACAACACCATCGGAGCGGGCAGTCGCGTCCGTGGCGATCTGAGCGGACCGGGCGGCTTCCGCGTCGACGGCACCGTCGAGGGCGCGATCGCCGCCGAAGGACCGGTGGTGATCGGCGAAGGCGGCGTGGTCGAGGGCAGCGTTCGCGGACGCAACGTCGTCGTGCTCGGACGCGTTCGTGGCGACGTGCACGCGACGGGGCATCTCGAGATCGGACCGAAGGGAAAGGTGCTCGGCGACATCACGGTGCAGAGCTTCCGCATGCACACCGGCGGCGTCTTCCGCGGCACGAGCTGCATGCCCGGTGGCGAGGAGAGCGCGCCGGTCATGATCGCCGTGACGAGCACGCTCGACACGCGCGTCCGCACGCTGCCGCCCCCGAACGGCGCCGTTCCGCCGCCGCCTGCGCTCGCTGAGCTGGCCGAGATGGTGACCGCCACGCGAGTGTCCGACGTGCCGGACGAGGCGATCAGTCATCAGCGCCTGATCACGACCGACAGCGACAAATCCTCAGCAAGACGCGCCGCCGGCTCCTGAGCGCGCCCGCTCCCGAAAAGCGTCGCTCAATGGTGTAGGTAGAACTTCCAGAACGCGAAGCCAGCCGCCGCGAGCGCGAGCAACACGATGTAGATCATGTTGCTGCTCTTCTCGGCGCGCTTGATCTTGACCGTGTCGACCTTCGACTTGTCGGAGGCAAGGGCGGTCTTGGCCGCGGCCTTCTCGTCGACCTTCTTGTCGTCGGTCTTCTTCGCGTCGGCGGCCTTGGCGTCGGCGGCTTTGGCATCGGCGGCCTTCGCCTCGGCGGCCTTCGCGTTCGCGTTGGCGTTGGCATTGGCATTGGCATTCTTGCCGTTCTTGCCTTTGCCCTTCTTCTGATTCTTGTCGTTCGACCTCTTGTCGTTCGACCTCTTGTCGTTCGACGTCTTGTCGTCGGCCTTCTTCGTTTCGGCCTTCTTGGCCTCGGCGTCGCGCGCCTGAGCAGCCTCTTCGACGGCGGCCTGGGCCGCCTTCGCGGCCGCGACTTGCGCTTGCTCGGCCTGCCGCGTCGCCTCTGCGGCCTTTGCCGCTTCCTCGGCAGCGTGCGCAGCTTCGGCGGCCTTCGCCGCTTCCTCGGCCTTCGCGGCCTCGGCAGCCTTCGCTGCCTCCTCGGCCTTGCGCTTCTCCGCGGCGGCTTTGGCTTCTTCAGCCTTGCGCTTCTCCTCGGCGGCCTTCGCTTCTGCAGCGGCCTTCGCGGCTTCGGCCTTGCGCTTCTCCTCGGCGGCGCGCGCCTCGTCGGCGGCGCGCCGCGCGGCGGCAACGGCGGCCTTCGCCTCCTCCACGGCCTTCGCAGCAGCCTCGGCCTTCGCGGCGGCTTCAGCTGCGGCGCGCTCGGTGCTCTCGTTGCGCGACGACGCCGACTCGAGGTTCGCGAGCATCGAGTCCTGCGAATCGTGCTTCTTCGGCGCGGCGGCGGCGGTCGTGACGGCGGTCGTGGCAGCGGGCGCGGTGCTGGCGCGGGCGGGCTCGCCGATCGCGTTACTCATCACCCAACGCTCGTAGGTCGGCAAAGAGACGCGACGCTCGCCGACGGCGATGTCGAACGGCCCCTGCGAGACCTTGCGTGCCTCGCCGAAGAGCGGGACCTCGACGCGTCGGTCGTTGGTCTCGGCGAGCTTGCTCGCGATCTCCTGCGCGACCGTGGCGTACTTCTCGCCGCTGCCGACGAGCTCGGAGAGCGCCTTCTCGAAGGCCTCGAGATCGACCTCCGCTGTGCCGGAGCCGTCGGCGGCGGCGCGCGGAAGCGCAGCGGCGAGCTCCATGGTGAGCTCGCTGACGCGGTCCTTCGAGAGCGCGCGGAGCAGGCGATCGGGCAGGCCGTCGAGCACGCGCTCGATGGCAGCATTGTCGGCGCGTTCGCCGAGCATCGCGCCGACCGATTGCACGAGGTCACCCTCGATGCGGATCTGCTCCTCTCCCCCGCCCTCGGCGAGGTAGTAGAAGCTGCTGGTGACGCGATCGACGCCGACCGTGTGAACGCGGACGCCGAGCTCGACGAGCTTGGGCAGGAGCTTGCTCGAAATCGCCACGAGCGGGCTCTTCAGCGCCGCCTGCGACGTGAGCGGCATCTTCACGGGAGGGATCTGCTCCTCCGGCATGACCATCTTGGTCGACCGGCGG
>JAYTOQ010000722.1:0-14115 GCA_043747665.1 Polyangiaceae bacterium
ATGCTCCGCCGCAGGCGCCCTGGCGGAGCGTCTGTACCTGGTCGTCGATGAACTCGGCGCAGCCGTACTGCGAAGGGACGAGCCCGGCGTCGGTTCTGCGGGCACTGGGGATCGCGGCGCCGGCGTCGTTCGTCCCGACGACCCCTGCGGCTGCCAGCACCGCGGGAAGGAGAATGCTCCTCGGATGCGTCTTCCGGAAGCGCTCCGCCCGCTCGCGCGCGTCATCGCTGCGATGCTCGAGCACGAGGGCCTGCACCGCGATGGCCTCGCGCTCCTCGGCCAGCGCGCCGCGCGGGAATTTGCGCGCGTGCTCGTCACACGCCACCAGCGCGTTCACGCCATCGCCGCGGCCGAGCGCCGTGCGCGCCACATCGAGCGAAGCGCGCTCTGCCGCGAGGTCGTCGCCGCCCCGTGCCGCCGGCGCATCGCCGACGGTATTCGTGCCTGCAACAGCGACGCTCGGTGCCGAGGGCAGATCCTTGGTGTCGATGGACGCCAGGCCCCGCGACGGCGCGGCAGCAGCCATCGACGCCGCCGGCGCGCTCACCGCCGGCGCGTGCACCACCACGATGCGCTCGACCGGCGCGCGAGGCACGAGCAACCCCGCCGCCCCACCGACCGCGAGCGCGGCCGCGACGACCCACAGCGGCGCCCTCGGTAACCCCGCGCTCCCGCCTCCGGCTCCGCGTCCGCTCCCGCCCTCGCCCCCGCCCCCGCTTCCGCCGGGCAGCGCCCCGACCAGCCGCGCCCTCATGCGCGCCCGCACGTCGTCGGCGGGCCCCGCGAGGCCGGTCGCCTTCGCCGCTTCGATCGCCTCCCGTGCATCCGCGGGCAGCTCCGGAAGATCGCCGTCAATGCTCACGACGCATCTCCCTTGCCGCGGCTCTCGCGCTCTTCGTGCTGCGCGCGGTCGCTCCGCGTGAGCCGGCGCAGCGCCGCCGTGACCTCCTCGCGCGCGACGCGCAGCCGCGAATAGCCGGTGTTGAGCGGGATGCCGAGCGTCTCGGCCACGACCGGCATCGGCTGCTCGTCGAGCTCGTGGAGGATGAAGACCGCGCGACGCTCGATGTCGACGGCCTCGAGCGCGAGCGCCAGGAGCGCGGCGCGCTCGCGCTGGACGAGCGCGTCCTCGGCGTCGGGCACGTGTCCGGCCCCGGGCTCGTCGGCGCCGTAGAGCTCGGTGCGATGCCGTGCAAGGCGCCGGTAGTCCGACGCGAAGCGGAACGCGAACGCGAACAGCCACGGTCGTACCGGGCGCGTGGTGTCGTAGCGAGAAAAGTTCTCATAGGCCCGGAGGAACACCTCGTGCGCGACGTCCTCGAGATCGCGCGTGTGGACGCCGAGGCGGCGCAGCGAGGTCCACACGTACGGTAGCTCTGCCTCGAAGATCGCCTCGAAATGGGCGATCTGCGGGTCTTTCTGCATCAGAGGCGGCAACGGTCTCCATGGCTTGGGATGAGCATCGCCGTTCCGTCAGAAATTGTGCGCGAGGGCGACGCCGGCCAGCGCCGACACGGCGCTCGACCGATGGACGCTGCGCCCGTTGACCGTCAGATCGAAGGGCACGGGATGCGCGAGCACGTCGCCGCCGATGCGGAGGCTGAAATCCTGGGGCAGCGCGAGGTCGCTGACGAGCCGGGCCCCGGCGCCGAGGAAGAGGAAGCCGTCACTGCGGGGCGTCGTGACCTCGACCGCCTCGGCGCTCACGCGCGCGACGAGGACCACGCCGCACACCCGCGCGAGAGAAAGACGCACGCAGGGAACGATCGCGCCGCCCGCGAGCGACGTGCGGATCCGGCCGCCCTCCGCGGTGTCGCTGCTCGCGGGAAGATCGAAGCGCCCTTCCAACGCGATGGCGTAGCGTCGCGTCGCGATCTCGGCGGAGATCCGGAAGCCGATCGCCGCCGCCGGCGCGATGCCGAACGCCGCGTGCGCTCCCGCGCCGAGAGCGAAGCGAGGCGGATCGTCGGCGTCGCCGCGCGCCGGCGGTGATGGCGACGGCCGGTCGGCCGTGGGCGGGGTCGCCGGGATCGCCGGGATCGCCGGAGCAGCGACGGGCTCGGTCCGCGACGAATCGTCGATCGGAGGCGGCTCGTCCGCCGACGGCGGCGAAGGCGGAGCGGATACCGAGCCCACGGGACGGTCTGGTCGCGTGACGCTGAGCGGATCGATGGCAATGCTCATCGAGAGCGCCATCGCGGTCGTCAGATCGCGGCAATCGTCGGCACGGCTCTCGAGGTCGCGGGCTCCGCGCTCGACGCCGGCCTCGTCGACGAGCCGCACCCGACCACGAAACACGCCTTTTTCACGGCGGATCTCCGCGGTCAGCGTCGTCGATGCGATGGGGCGGAACGGGTCATAGCCAAGGCGCGTCGCCACCGCGCGTCGCATCTCCGGCTCGTCCGGACACGACTCGGCGCCGGACGCGCGCACGTACACGAGGCGCGACGTCGGATTCGCCGACGCGGTGCGCTCGAACGCCACCGACGCGATGGCCGCGAAGGCGACGGCAAGCGCTACAGAAGAGGGACCACGAGTACGTCTGCGCAGCGACGAGCGCACCTCGCGCGATCTCACGGCAGCGTCTGTCCGGCGCCCGCGCGGGAGGCCCCCGGCCGGCACAGCCGACCGATGATCTCGTCGTCGCCCACCTCGACCTCCTTCTGCGCGGTGAGGAAGCGCACGCTGTGCCGGCCGTTGCCGAGCTCGGAGGTGATCAGGCCGACGCGCGTGTCCTTGCCGCCGAGGATCATCTCACCGGGGCGATACGTCGACGAAGACGGCAGCCTTTTCGAGCACGTCGGGTACGTGAGCCCGTGGTCCTCGGTCGACACGTTGCATTGCTCGAGCAACGGGCACGGCTGCTTCGGCTGCTTCAGCACCTCGCGCTCGACGTTGGTGGCGATGGTGGCCGGGTTGGTCGCGTTGCGGAACGTGAGGAACGAGAACGCATACGAAGCGATGACCGCGAGCGCCACCACCGCCACCACCGCCACCACGAGCATCCACCACGGCGGCCCGGCTCGTCGCGCACCCGTCATCGATGGATGCAGGTGCATGCCTTGCTGCGCGTGCGGAGCGCCGTAACCGTAGCCGTAGCCCGATGGGGACATCGCGATCGGCACCGCGCCCGCCGGCGCTGCCGAGCCGACGCCGGGCAGCGGTCCGTACGACGACGACGAAGCGAACGGAGGCGGCGCCGGGTTCACGGGCGGCGCGGAGACGTGCGGAGCGGGCGCACGGGCTCCATGCTCCATCAACGTCGCATCGCGCGGCGGACTGCTGGGCGCGTAACCGGTCGGCGCGTAACCGCTGGGCGCGTAACCGGTCGGCGGATAGCCGCCCGTGGGGGCTTCCAGCCGTCCGATGGCCTGGGAATCCCAGCCCGATCGGCGATGGCCCGCGTCACTGCCCGGCGCGGAGGGCGCGGGCGGAACGGTCCCGGCGCCCGACGCGAACGGCTGCAGCGCAGCGGCCATGTCGTCGGCCGTCGACCACCGCGCATCGGGCGACCGCTGCAGCGCGCGCTCGATCACCGCAGCGAGATCGCGATGCACCCACGGCGCGATCCGGTCGAGCGGCGTGCGACCTCCGCCCGGCTCGGTGGCGTCGAACGGACGGACGCCGGAGAGCGCGTGGAACAGCGTCGCGCCGACCCCGAAGATGTCGGTGCGCGCATCGATGGCCGCGCCGCTCGTCGCTTGCTCGGGCGCCATGTACGAGAGCGTGCCGAGCACCTCACCGGCGCGCGTCATCGCGGGGCCGCCCGACGTCGCGTCAAGCGCGAGCTTCGCGACGCCGAAGTCGAGGACCTTCACGAGGTCGCGCATGACGCTCGTCGACTGCAGAAACACGTTCGCGGGCTTCACGTCGCGATGGACGATGCCCGCGCGATGCGCAGCGGCGAGCCCCGAGAGGAGCTGCAAGGCGATGAACGCGGCGCGCGCGGGATCCAGACGCCCTTCCTGCTCGAGCACCTGCGCGAGCGTCGCGCCGTCGAGCATCTCCATGACGAGAAACGCGGCCTCGCCGCTATTGGCCTGGAAATCGGTGACCTGTACGAGGTTGGGATGGCCCAGCGCCGCTGCCGACTCGGCCTCGCGCTTGAATCGCGCGAGCAGCTCCGGCTTGCTCGCGAGGTCGGCGCGGATGGTCTTCAACGCGACGCGACGCGCGAGCTGTATTTGCACCGCCTCGTAGATCTCGCCCATACCGCCACGGCCGACGGCGCGAACGATGCGATAGCAACGCGACGGCTGCGAGACGTCGCCGATGGTGGAGCCAGGGACCAGCACGCCGCGCGATGGTAGCGCGAAAGTGGCTCAGAACGCGCGTACGAGCGAGGGACCGATGAACGCCGAGACCACGGACGACTTGTAGATCCGGTGGCCGCCGGCAGCCAGCTCGTAACGAATGGGGTGGCCGAGGACCTCGCCACCGATGCGTAGCGCGAAGTTCGACGGCAAGGACAGGTGCATCGCGAGGCGCCCGCCGATGCCGAGGAAGATCCACGAGTCGCCGGCGGTCGCGCCGTTGGCATCGCTGCCGTCGATGCTCACGTGCGAGGCCATCACCACCCCGCACGCCCACGTTCCCTTGGCACGGATGCACGGCACGAAGGAGCCGCCGGCGAGCGCGGTGCGCGCGGTCCCACCTTGCGTGGTGTGCGCGCTCGCGGGGAGGTCGTAACGACCTTCGATGCCGAGGGACCACCGACCCGTCGCGACCTCGGCGGACACGCGCACGCCCACAGCGACCGCCGGCGCCGTACCGAACGCGACGTGGCCACCTGCCCCGACCGCGAGATGGCGTGTGTCGACGGTCGCCTCGACGACGGGATCGAGCACGGGCTCGTCGGGAACGACCGGCGCCTTCGTGCTGCCCGTCGTCGGGGGCCACAGCGCATCGGCGACGGGCGGAGACGCGCTGCCATTCGCGTCGAAGGGGGCAATGGGCCCAGCCGGAGCGGGGGCGGTCTTCTCTGGGACCGGCGGTCCAGGCGGAGGCGGAGGCGCAGGCGATGGCGATGGCGATGCCGGCGCCGGGTTCGGGGAGTGCGAAAACTCGGACGGCTGACCGAACGCGTGCGACGGACCGATCCAGATCACGATCGCGACGAGGACGGCACGCAGGCGCACGTCATTGACATTGCCGCGATCGCGTCGCGGCGTCACGTGCGGAATGCGCGACGTTCGAGGCTTGACGGACCGCCGCGCATCAGTGTTCCTACGGCTTCGGATGAGAACGGACCTCGTGTGGGCGCTGGGCCTCTTCGGAGCGGTGGTCGTGACCGCGGCGATCGTCAACGCGTTCGCGCCCGGGCAGCGCGTCCGCGTGCGGCGCATTGTTATCCTCTTCATCGTCTACGGCGTCTGCCTCGCCGCACATCACGCGCTCGATGCAGCAGGCAGCGCCAGGTGGGCGGGGCGCATGCAGTTCGGAGCCGAGCTGCTCCAGGCGTTCACCATCGTCAACATCGTGAGCACACTCGCGTTCCTCGTGGCGCTGCCGAAGCTCGGCGTGGGCGTGCCGATGATCGCGAGCGATCTCGCGGTGGGCG
Organism: Polyangiaceae bacterium; assembly: GCA_043747665.1. GTDB lineage: Bacteria > Myxococcota_A > Polyangia > Polyangiales > Polyangiaceae > Labilithrix. The sequence continues at coordinate 5,561 of JAYTOQ010000722.1, forward strand.
TCGGCTACATCCTCGCCACGCTTGGCGTGCTGTCCGGACATGGGCTCGATCCCAGCAGCGTGCTCGCGACGAGCGCGGTGGTCAGCGCGGTGCTCGCCATCTCGCTGCAGAGCACGCTCGGCAACATCCTGGGCGGCGTGGCGCTCCAGCTCGACGGATCGATCCACGAGGGCGACTGGATCCAGCTGGAGAACGGCAAGCAGGGCCGCGTGAAGCAGGTCCGCTGGCGACACACCGTCGTCGAGACGCGTGACTGGTCGACGATCATCGTCCCGAACGTGAGCCTGCTCGCGAACAACATCATGATCCTCGGCAAGCGCGAGGGACGCTCCGTCCCGCAGCGCATGTGGGTCTGGTTCAACGTGGACTTTCGCTTCCCGCCGACGCGCGTGATCCAGGTTGTGACGGACGCCATCAACGGCTCGACGATCGACGGCGTCTCCGTGGAGCCACGACCGAATGTAGTCTGCATGGATTTCACGAAGGAGATGCGAGAGAGCTTCGCGACCTATGCGGTGCGCTACTGGCTCACCGATCTCGCGGCCGACGACCCCACCAACTCGCGGGTCCGTTCGCGCATCTACACCGCGTTGCGTCGCGCCGGCATCCCCCTCGCGGTTCCGGCGCAGACCATGTTCCTCGAAGTGCAGGACGAGACGCGTCTCGAGCGGCACACGAAGCGCAAGGTCGACGAGCGGCTGGCCGCGCTGAAGACGATGTCGCTGTTCCGCCATCTCACCGAGGACGAGCTGCAGACGCTCGCCGGGGGCATGAGCCAGGTCATCTACACGGCCGGCGAGGTCATCACGCGGCAGGGCGCGGTCGCGCACTGGCTCTATGTGCTCACGTCGGGCAAGGCGCAGGTCCGCGCCAACGTCGATCCCGACGGCGACGGTCCGGCACCGATGCAGCAGAAGGCCATCGCCACGCTCGAGGCGCCCGACTTCTTCGGTGAAATGGGGCTGATGACGGGCGAGCCGCGCATCGCGGACGTCGTGGCGCTCACCGACGTCGAGTGCTTCCGCCTCGGCAAGGAGACGGTCGAGAGAGTCGTGCTGGAGCGACCGGAGATCGCCAACGAGCTGTCGGAGACGCTCGCGTTGCGCCGGGTGAACCTGATCGCGGTGCGTGACGGGCTCGACGCCGATGCGCGTCTGTCGCGTCACACGTCGGAGCGGGAGCGCATCCTCGAGGGTATCAAGGGGTTTTTCGGCCTGTGATCGGCGAGGAGATCGAGGCGGCGACAGGCGCGGAGCTCGTGCGATTCGTGCGGGCGCTGGGGCAGCATCGCTACGTGGGGGGGCGGCTTCATCTCGTGCATGCGTTCGCGATCGAGGCGGCATGCGCGGCGCTCGATGCGCTCGATGCGGACGCGCTCGACGCGGAGGCGCTCGCGGAGGCGAAGGCGTGGGCAGCGGAGGTGCTCGCGGACGACGCGATCGATCGCGCATCGAAGGACGAGCGGCTCTGCCGCCGCGTGACGGACGCCGAGCTGGTGGCGGTGCTGTCCGCGTTCTGGAACGAAGGAGAGCGACGCGAGCGCGCGCGTGTGGCGCTCGCGAACAGGCTGGCGGAGATCGGCGTGGAGCCGCCGGACCTCGAGCGCCTGCCGTTCGACGAGTCCTCGGAGGACGACATGTTCCCTGTTCTGATCGACGCCGGCTGGGAGCTGCTACCGCTCGCGGCGCTGGATGCGGAGCGTCACAAGGGCGCGATGGGCGCATTCGAGGATGCGCTCGCGTTCGACGTCGCGAAGTTCGAGGAGGAGAACGCCGTCCTCCCGCCGGTCACGTTGCACGAGCTGCCGGCGCTCGGCGCGGTGGAGCTGCTGGCGGCGCTCGACGAGTGGGGCGACCTCCGCGCGCCGTTCGTGCTGTGGACCAGCGGCAACGAGACGTACGTGGACTACGTGCTGCGCGGGGTCCGGAAGGTCGCGAAGATCGGGGGGTAGCGGGCGCGGGCGCGGGCGGACGCGGACGCGGGCGCAGCCGGACGCGCAGGCGCAGGTTCGGCGAGCGGAACTAGTATTGCCCTTCCCAACTGTGAACGTCCGGCAGCAAATTTGGGGAGGCGACCCCGCGATCGTCGGGCGACGGCGCGCGCGCCACAGTCGATCGCGCCCGGGCGACGTGCGGCCGCGGAAGGCTCGCATGCCGCTGCCAGCGAGGGGCGAGCAGCTCACCCTCGCCGACACGCGAAGTCACGGCGGCCCCCGTCCCGAGTCCGGGCGCAAGGAAGGTCCGCGACCGAAGGTCCGCCACCGCAAGCGCCCCGCGCACGCGTGCTACAGCCCGGTTCACGTCACCATGCGACGCGCGAAGGGCCTCCCGAGCTTCCGCGTCGACCGCCTTCACGAGCTGCTGAAGAGGGCCATCCGCGACACCCGAAGGGACGGCTTTCGCATCGTCCACTACGCGATCCAGAACGACCACCTCCACATGCTCGTCGAAGCTGTCGACGCCCGCTTCCTCACCAACGGCATGAAGAGCTTCGCGGTGCGCGTCGCGATGCGCGTGAACCGCCAGATCATGATCCGCCGCGCCGGCCGGGTGTGGGGCGAGGACGTTGCGTAACCTCGCTCGGAGTCTCGAGCTCGCGACGGTGATACGACGTCGGCCTCATCGACCCGTGCTCGTCAGCGCCGTGGTTCGACAAGTGGATGCATCGCCGCGAACCGATCCCTCCAGAGCCACACGCAGGGCCACGCGCATGGACGTGGCTGCTCGACGAAGGCTGGTCGACTGTCGGCCTCGGCTACCGCCACGTCGGCGAAGTCCCACGCGCGCTGTGGATTTGGGTGGGGCCCGCCGCACGAGCACCCGCGCTCCGAGAGCGCATACCCACGCCTGTCGCGCTGGTAACGAGACCACCGCGCCAGCCAAACGTCGACGCGTAACAAGGCCCCCGCGCGCGCAGCCGCAACGCAAGCGCCACCCCTTGATTGAGCGAGAGCGAGAGCCGGAGCGAGAGCCGGAGCGAGAAGCCCGGCGCCTGCGTCGGTCGAGCCTCGCGCGGCCAGCCGCAGTTCACTGACCGGCGGTCATTGACTGACCGCCGGTCACCGAGTAGAGTTCTGCCATCGTGCCGCCCACCCCCGCACGCGCCCCCCCACCCTCGCGCGCATCACGCGCATCACGCTCGCCGGCCTCGCGCGCGCCCGCGTCGCACTCGTCGCGCTCGTCCAACGTCGTCGAGCTCGATGCGCCTGCGCGGTCGAACCGTCGCGACGACCAACGCCGCGAGACCAAGCTCCGGCTCGTCGCTGCCGCCATCGCGCTCGTCGGCGAGGTCGGCTGGAAGCGCACCACCGTCGAGCAGATCGCCGAGCGCGCCGGCGTCGCCAAGGGGACGTTCTTCGTTCACTTCAAGACCAAGGAGGCGATCGTCGTCACGCTCGTCCAGCTCCAGATAGGCGCCGCCACCGCCGCTCGCGATGCCGTCGCTGCGCGCGGCGGCTCCGTGATTCAGCGCCTCGAGGCCGCGACCATGACCCTCGGTGTCCAAGCCGCGGCCAACACCGAGCTCAGTCGCGCCGTCCTCATCGCATCACTCGAGAGCCGCGAGGTCGGCAGCGCCAACGACGCGGTCTTCGGCCGCCTCTTCGCGCGCATGACCGAGGACGCACGCGAAGGGATCGCCCGTGGCGACCTCCGCGGCGCCGACGCCGAGACCGTCGCCAGCCTCCTCATGGCTTCCTACCTCGGCGCGACGCTCCACTGCGCGTCGAGCCCGCATGCGAAGCCGCTCGCCGAGGTCCTCCGCCCTCTCGTCGACGCCACGCTCGCGGCCCTCGCCGCGAAGCCCAAGATCAAGACCAAGACCAAGACCAAGACCCAGACCCCCAAGAGCTCCAAGCACCGAGGTGCCACGTGATCACGATCCGCACGATCCGCACGATCCGCACGACACGCGCCTCGCTGACGACGCTCCTCCTGCTGCTCACGCTCCTCTCCGCAGGCGCATGCGGCTCGAGCAGCGACGGCACCCCGACGCCCGCCGCCGGGACCACCGCGCCGCCCACCGGCGATGCGACCGGCAGCACGCCGACCTCGCCGGCCGACGCCACCCCCGCCACGCCGCCCGCCGCAGGGGCACCGTGCGCCGGAAAAGAAGCGCTCTCCGGTGATCTCGAATGGTTGCTGAAGGTGGGCGGCGTCGACCGCACCGTGCACGTCCACCTCCCCAAGCGCTACGACGCGACCAAGGCTTCTCCGGTCGTCCTCAACTTTCACGGCTACACGTCGAACGGCGCCGAGCAGAACTCGCTCGCGCACATGAACGACAAGGCTGACGCCGTCACGTTCATCGCCGTGCATCCCGAAGGCACCGGCACCACGCCGAGCTGGAACGCCGGCGCCTGCTGCGGCGACGCCGCCGCCAACGCCACGGACGACGTCGGCTTCGTCGGCAAGATCGTCGACGAGCTCGAGTCGAAGCTCTGCGTCGACGCTCATCGCGTGTACGCCACCGGAATGTCGAACGGCGGCTTCCTCTCGCATCGCCTCGCGTGCGAGCTCTCGACGCGCATCGCCGCCGTCGCGCCCGTCGCCGGCCTCCTCGCCATCCCCACGTGCAACCCGACGCGACCGATGTCCGTCTTCCAGTTCCACGGCACGCTCGATTCGCTCGTTCCCTACGCCGGCAACCCGACGATGGGCTTTCCTTCGGTGCTCCAGACCATGTCCGGCTGGGCAACGCGCAGCGGCTGCAGCGTGACACCGCGCGAGACCTCCAAGAAGGGCGAGGTCACCTGCACCACGTACGACGGCTGCACCGGCGGCGCCGAGATCAACCTCTGCACCGTCACCGGCGGCGGACACACGTGGCCGGGCGGCTTGCCGGTCCCGTCGCTCGGGTTCACGACGACGAACATCGTCGCCACCGACGCGATGTGGGACTTCTTCGTGAAGCACCCGCTCCCCTGAACGAAGCATATTTACGCGCACTCGACGTGCGCGAGGGTCGACCGGGTGGTACGCACAGGGGTCTTCATGAAACGCGCTTCTCGCTCCCGCTCGTTCATCGTCCCCGGCGTCGTCCTGCTCTCGCTGTTCGCGCTCGGCGCGGCGGCATGCGGGACCACCGCGGCGACCCCCGCCGGTGACGTGACCGCTCCCCCGCCCGACGACGAGGCAGGCGCGAGCAGCGGCGGTGATCCCGGCGCCGAAGGCGGAACGAGCAGCGGCAACCCGATCGGCCCTGACGGCGCGCCGATCCACGGCCCGGACACCGTCACCATCGTCGTCGAGCCGACCGACAAGGCCCAGGCGCTGCTCACCGCGATCCAGGCCGCGAAGAAGTCGGTCCACATGACCATGTACCTCCTGAACGACAAGCGCTTCATCAACGCGCTCATCGCGCAGAAGAGCGCCGGCCTCGACGTGAAGGTGACCCTCAACAAGACGTTCCCCATGAACGCCGGCACCAACACTGCGGCGTACAGCGCGCTCCAGGCCGGAGGCGTCCCGGTCGTCTGGGCCGCCTCCACGTTCACGCTGACGCACGAGAAGAGCGTCGTCATCGACGGCCAGAGCGCGTGGATCATGACGATGAACCTCGAGAACACGAGCTCGCAGAACCGCGAGTTCCTCGCGCTCGACGTCGATCTCCCCGACGTGCAAGAGGCCGACGCGATGTTCGCGGCCGACTTCGCCGGCACGCCCTACGTGCCGAACGGATTCCTGCTGATCGCGCCGATCAACGCGCGCGATCGCATCTTGCAGCTGATCCAGGCCGCCAAGACCACCATCGACCTCGAAGGCGAGGAGCTCAGCGACTACAAGATCGTCAACGCGCTCGCCGTCGCGCAGAAGGCCGGCGTAAAGGTCCGTGTCGTCGTCGCCGACAATGCTCCGCCGACGTCGCAGGCCAATGCCGTCGCCCAGCTCAAGACCGCGGGGGTCGCGGTGGTCAAAGTGGCCAACCCGTACATCCATGCGAAGGCCGTCGTCGCGGACGGCGCGCAGGCCTACGTCGGCTCCGAGAACTTCACGACCGGCTCGCTCCAGTACAATCGCGAGCTCGGCCTCATCACCACCAACCCGCCCGCGGTCAAGGTCGTGGGACAGACGATCGCCGCGGATTTCGCGGCCGGGACCGCGCTCTGACCTGCTCGGAGAGCACGCTGTCCGCGACTGGACGGCCGATAGTCCGAGCGAGGTCCTGAGCGCCTCCCAAACGTGTTGATGTTCGTCCTCGCCACCGTCGCCATCACGTTCACGTCCACCATCGACGCCTCGCCTCGCCTCGCCGCTGCCGCGCCCCGGCACCCGTCCGCCGAGCGAGACGACGCTCTCATCAGCGGCAACCCGCAAGTTCCTTACGATGTCGTCATCGCGACCCTCGACGCGATGCGCCGCACGGACGGCGGAGATGAACTCTTCCCGCAGGTGAGCTTCGGCGTCGCGCGCTGACGAGGTATGCTCGGCGTCCCATGCGCGCCGACTGTCCGTACTGCCGCGCGAGCATCGAGCTCGACGGTGACGAGACCTCACGCAAGTGCCCGCGCTGTCGCGCCGGCCTGCTCGTGAGCTTCGAGAGCGCCAGCATCGAGGTCGCGCTCGCACACGAGCCCATGCATCCGCGCTGGTCGGCGCGCGGGCTCTCGTGGGGCAACGGCGGCAACACGTTCGCGGTCGCCTCGGTGGAGTGCCTCGGCGTCACCATCGTGCACCGCAACGGCCTCGACGTGCGGCTGGGCCCCGACCTGGGACGCTGCGAGCACCACGGCTTCGATCCGTCCGGACAGCGGCTGCTCGTCGACCTCACGCCGTTTCCACGCCGAGGCCCGCCCGAGGTGCGGCTCGCGGTGTGGACGCCTACCCGCGGCGAGGTGATGCCGCTCGCGGTCTGCGATCTCGATCTCGAGCCGCCGATGCTCTCGCGCTCGCGCTCGTCGCGCGACGTCATCGGCTGGCATCGCGGCGGCGATCACGTCGTCGCAGTCACGAGCCGTATTCACTCGCACGCCTCGCTCACGGTCTGGTCCATCCGCGCGCGCACGGTGCGCACCGAGGTCTTCCCCGACATCGAGCGGGGGCGCGCCTGGCTCGAGCCCGGCGGCGATCGCATGCTCTGGGAAGAGCAGTCCGGCGACAAGTGCAGGCTCGTCCTCCTGCGCATCGATCCCCGCGCGCGCTCGCTGCTGCCCGTCCCGATCGGCGAGCACGTCCGCGGCGCCCCGACCGACGTGTGCGACGTCGTCTGGGAGCCGGACGGCTCGCTGCTGGTCGCCTATGTCCAGAACGAGGGCGGCGCTGCCTTCCGCGAGCGCATTCCTTATGGGCTGGTGCGGCTCGATTCCACGATGCGCGTACGCGCGGAGTGCCACCCGCTGCCTCCCGAGCTCTGCCCGATGAAGCCTGCGCCATGCACCATCTCCCGCGCAGCGAACGGTGACATCGTGTTTGTCACCGACCGCGCGTACGCGCTGGATGCCCATGATTTCCGGCCCCGCGGGGTCCTCCCGACCAACGTGCGCGGCGGGGAGGCGTTCCGCTTCGACCCCACCGGCGAGGTCGTTGCCATCTCGGGACCGTCCGACATCCACCTCGCGTCGCTGACCAGCCCGGCACGTACCTCGCTGCGAGCCGCGCTCGGCTGACACGCAGCGCGGTCAGAGGTCGAACGCGCCGCGAATGCCGAGCATCGCCCAGCCGTGGATGGCGGCCTCGTAGTCCGTCGACGGCTTGCCGTTGACTGCGACGCTCGTGAAACGACCCATCGATCCGGAGAGCACCGGACCGATACGCCACGCACGAGCCGGTCGAACGTCTGCGCCGAGCTCGAGGTCGAGCATCTCGAAGCCGCGCGCGGTGATTACGACCGCGGCGCTGTCGATCGAGCGCGACGTGTGCAGGATCTCGTAGCCCGTCCCCACGCCGACGTGGGGATCGAACGCGCTGCTCGGCGCGAAGTGATACGCGATCATGACGCCGACACGTGTGTCGGTGCCGGAGCACGTGAAGCCGGTCGTACACCCTGCCGGAACGATCGCCGCGAGCTGCCCGTCGATGCCGACGTAGAAATGCCGCGCGAAGCGATAACCGACGTCGATGCGAACCGGAACGTAGCCGGTGACGGTGTCGGAGAGCGCTCCGCTACCGGTGAACGCCGACCCGAACGGCAGCGCGACGCCCGTGCGGAGGCCGAATCGCAGGCCTGAATCGCTCGGCTGCTCACCCGGAGCAACGCCGGCCGGTCGATCATCGGCGGCGGCGACGCCGGGGCGACACAGCGTGAGCGACAGCGCGGAGAAGGTGATCGCCGTGGCGATGCGCGCGGCCGTCGATCTCACTTGCTGCGAGCCTCCGTGATGAGGTCGATCGCGCGACCTGCACCATCGGCGCGATCCTTCGGCAGACCCATCAGCACGCGGATGGTGGGCGCGATGTCGGCGAGCGTGTAGTCGTGCGAGGGGCAGCCCAAGCCCTGAACGGCGACCCGGCCGCCGAACGCGAGCACGAACGTGCGGCCCGACTCCGGCCGGAACACTCCGTGATCCTTGAAGTCGGAGTTCCGCCCGTGGTCGGGCGTGACGATGACGGTGGTCGTGG